>NZ_JBEYSU010000016.1:0-135049 GCF_040704235.1 Micromonospora sp. NPDC047707 | reverse complement strand
GGCGGTCGCGACCAGGTACGACAAGCGCGACTACATGTACCGGGCCACAGTCGACATCGCCACGATGAAGATCTGGCTACGCGACCTCACCCAAGATCGACGAGACACTTCCTAGAACGGTTCCTCGCTTGCGCGCATCAGATTCCCAAGCGCCTGGCTGCGGCTCTTCTGCTCAGCTTGCTGAAGACGGATGGCTGCCAGCTCCCGCGCGTGCGCTTCGGCCCGATTGCGGCGGCTCATGGCCGCGGCGGTGCGAGCGACGACTCGCGCCTGAGCCGCGCCTGGCGTTATGCGCGGGTCAGCGGCTAGCTGGCGTTCCCGCTCGTACATCTCGCGGCGCTCGTGTTGGTGGCTCAGGACGTGGTCGCGCCGTTCTCTGATATGCGAGTTGACCGGAGGCAGCGGGTCCTCCTCGTCGTCGAGCCACGCCCGCAGGCGGCGCTGGACCCAGTTTTCGATGACCCTCGGCTTCTCGTTGGGCGCGGGAGTCCTGGTCTCGTACAGCTCGCCTGTGGGGTAGTGATCGAGGGCGTAGACGATGTCTTTGGGGGTGTATCCGGCGTCGAACCAGCGGCGAAGTAGTGCCCTCAGCCGATCTGGTCCCACCTTGCGCATCGTGGGCGAGATGTAGCACAGCCAGTCACAGGCGAGGAACTGCTCCGTGAAGCCGTCGGGCACATCGAAGGTCGGCCACTGCATCGGCTTCTGACCCAGCCGATGACACTTCCTGCACTTGAATCGGTATCCACCGATAAAGATGTGGCGGTCTTCCCTGTCGCACTGTCCGCACCAGGGCTTGGAGGCGTACCGATCTATGGCGTAGTCGGCAAAGGGATGACACGTGGGACATCTTGTTTCGTCATCGAGGAGCCTGGTGTCGCGAGAACAGACTCCACAGTGACGAGGCGGCACCTTGCTCCGCAGCTCGTCGGGATGGCACTTCTCGCACCGCTCGCCGTACACGGTGCGGGTTTCCAGCCGACAAGCGCCACACCACGTCTCAACGTCGAACCCGCCGCCACCCTCCATGGCCGGCACTATCTCACGTGGAACCGCCCCGCGACCATGGGAGCGGATGCGAGGCCAGGACGACCTGGCGATGCGCGGCGTGTCCGAGGCCGGCCTGGTGCCGCAACTCGGACAGCCGGTCGAGCACCTCGACGGGCCAACACCACAACTTATCCGCTGTCAGCGCCTGCTCGTACTCCATGCCCGGGACTTTCCAGGCACCTCCGACAAGGCCGGTCTGGTCGAAGTTCCAAGGCGAGCAGAGCCCTGAAAGACTCTGACTTCGTCCCCGTCCTCATGCGTCTGGTTCCGCAGGCAGCGAGCTGACCACGGGCGTCGAACCTTCGGAGGACCCGAACCGTGCGACAACCTCGGTTCCGGCCCGGCCTGCGGCCTCGACTTCAGCCCGATTCTTCACTATGACGCGGGGGAAGCGGATCTCCGCAGGACCGAGTTCTAGCTGCATGCCGGCGGGACTGACAACGAGGTTGGGGTGGCTGAGCACGAGCTCGCCGGGCTCGCTGGACCAGAGCGGGTGTTCCATGAAGGCGCTGACACCGTCGGCGGCCACAGGGTGGTTGAGGACGGCATTCGGCCAGCTACCGTGACCGGTCGACAGGACCGACCAGGCCATCGCGAGCGTCTGAACGTCCGGTTCGGTCAGGTCATCCGGTACCGGCTCCGACAGCCCAAGGTGCTCCTGCAGGTCGTCGAGGAGCAGGACGAGGTCGGCGACATCGGCCAAGTCGGCCATGATCGGAGCAGGCAGGCTGGCCAGCCGCTGCCTGCCGAGGCAGGCATGCAGCGACGCGCCGTCGCCGACGCATGCCTTGACCAGCTCGGCCATCGGGCGCAGCGTCGACGGCAAGTGTCCGGCCGGACTCGCCCAGCCGAGCTTCAACTGCCCGACCAGAGCCTGCCAGCCGTCGTCCACCTTCTCGCCCGGGGGCATCTGGTAGCTCAGCTGCAGATGAGCTGTCACCGTACCCGATACGTCGGCGCCGACAGTCGTCGCGCCGGTGGAGCCGGCGAGGCGAGTGGTGAAGCTGATTGGAAGGCTGCACACCTGTCTGCCGCCGCTGTCCTCGGCAACCAGGTGGAGCACCACCGGGGTCGCCAACTCGGCCTGCGGGGAGCTGAACTGAACCGTCCCGGGCCCGAAGCTGGGACCAAATAGGTCCTGCAGGTCCTCGGGTAACACCATCGTCACGTCTTCGACGAAGCGCTCCTCGACAGTCACCGATCCTCCGAAGGCAAGCGCCTCCAGCCAGCTTCGCTGAACGGCGGCGGCTGCGGCGTCGTCGGCTGGAAACGCGAACTTGCCGCGCACGGTGAAGGTTGCGTCGTTGCCGGGTCGGGGCCTGATCTCGACCTCCTGGTAGTGCTCACCAGTTGAGATCGTCCAATCCCACCGCCGAGGCGCCATCTCTGCGGCCTGAGTGTGACGTGTTCGCTGTCGGCGGAACAAGTCAGGTACGCCGTTGACCATCCCCGCCTGCTCCATGTTGAGCTCGGTGAGACGTCGACTGACTTGGTACTCGTCGCCTTCGAGGAAGCGGCGCAGGCCTTCGTCTTGGTTGAAGTGGCCGTCGAGCCAGTCGATGCACCACCGGTCCAGCCTGACGTCCGGGTACTGCGCTTCCAGGCTTTCCCACCAGACGATTTCCGCTGGCGAGAACTCAAGTGGGACGATCAGGACCCACTCCGACGGCGAGTGCTCCTCGACGGCCTTCGCCAGCGACTTCTTGGTCTGTGACCGCCGTGATCCGGTCATCCGGCCTGTGAAGGACTTCACCTCGTAGACCCGCACGCCATCCCCGGAGACGTAGCGGCTGGGGACGTAGCTGTCGCGGCCACCGTCGCCCCCGGCGCCGTCGACGCCTTGCGCGTGCGGATCGATCTTCTTGATGAGCATCTTCACCGCGCGCTCAAACCGCGCCGGGTCCCGAGCAGCAGACGGCCAATGGATCATGAAAGCCCCTCACGCCTCATCCGGCTAATCACCGTAGCCCGACGCGCACGAGCACACGCAACGACACTCGCGCCTCGATGTACGCCAGCCAAGCGAGCGCGGACGGCATCGGAGCGAGCGGATCAGATCGCCCGCAGCGTCTCGGAGAGTCTTGTTCGGCCCGTACGCCCAGTTGCCCGGTATCGCCGCGGTCAAGGACCTGCCCGCCCCGCGAAGCGGTGGCCGGCCATCCATGTGGCCCTTTAGAGGGCTGCACCGGCGGTGAGTTGGCGACGGGCGACGGCTGACCGTTCCCATGGGCGGCGGCGGAAGAGATATTCAGTAACTGGCTTCTATGAACGCTTGACTACCGTGAAGAGCCAGACCTCGAAGGCCCTGGCCAAGTTGCGCGCCGTCGCACCCGAGCTCGCCGAGCTGTACGTCCCGGAAGGGAGCGCCCGATGAACCACGACCGTCTCCGGATCGACCTCGCCGACCTGGCCGAGGAGGTCACCCCGGTCGACCTGCGCGACCGCGCCCTGCGTACCTCCCGCCGGCTCGGCATCCAGCGCGCGATCGCCACGTCCGCCGCGGCCTTCGTGATGGTCGGCGCGGCCACCGGCACGGCGTTCGCGCTGATCCCGCGCGGAGACGCCCCGGCTCCGATCCCGGCCGACAGCCCGTCCGTCATCGTCACGCCGTCGCCGGCCGACCCGTCGCCGACCGCAGCGACGTCCGCCGAGCCGACGGTCCTCGCAGGGACCCGTTACTACCTGGGCATGACCGACGGTGAGGCCCGCGTTCACGCCGTCCGCGGCGCGACCGACACCGTGCTCGCCCGCGTGCCGTACTCGGACAACGACCCGTGCACCCGGAACAGCATCACGATCTCCCCGGATGGTCGGCGTCTCGCCTGGGTGGTGGCCACGGACCGGGATCGGGGGCTCGGCACGCTGGTGACCGCCGGCATCGACGGTTCGAACAAGCGGAACTTGGCGGCCGACATCAACTGCTTCGGCCCCACCGCGCTGGTGTGGCAGGGCGGTGATCTGCTGATGGTCGGTAGGCAGCCGACGCGCGAGTCCGTGCAGTACGACGTGCGTACCGGGAAGGTCGTCCTCGGCCCGCTCGATCCGATCCTGCGCCGATGGTCGGCCGACGGCCGCTACCTGGCGGCGGAGAGCACGGACGGTCAGCCCTTCGTGGACGGCCCAAGCGTCCACCGCAACTACAACTACACCCCGCCGGCGGACGATGCCGCCAAGTGGGGTGGTTGGGAGGCCCGCAGCGTGTCGATGGACGGCCGGTACGTCGCGGTCGGCTGGATCGGCACCGACGTCTCCCGTGAGGACGGCAGCTTCGCCGTGGTCGACACGACCACCGGCAAGGAGGTCGACCTGCCGGGCGGGGCCGGCATCCGGAGCATCATGTTCACCGCCGACAACAAGGTGCTCGTCCGGCGGGCGACCGGCATCAGCGTCCTGGACAGCACGTTCAAGCCGCTCGGCACGGTCACCGAACCGGCCGCGCTCGGTGATCTGACGCTGCTGGCGTACGCAGCCTGAATCAGGACGATCCCGGGCCCGAGCCCGGAGCCGTCGCGTCACGGGGCGCGACGGCTCCGGCACGTCCGGGCCTCGTCAGCCGTTGGGGCGGCGAGCGCCGGCGAACATCTCCTGGATCCAGTTCGGGTACGCCGGCGGCAGCTTGCTGACCTCGTCCAGTTCGCTCAGGTCCTGCGCGGTGAGCACCAGGCCGCTCGCGCCGATGTTGTCGGTGAGCTGGTCGATCCTCCGGGCTCCCACGGTGACACTGGTGACCGCCGGCTGCGCCAGCAACCAGGCGATCGCGATCCGGGCCGGGCTCACGTCGTGCCGTGCCGCCACCGCCCGCAGCACGTCGACCACGTCGTGGCCGCGTTCCCGGTCGATCGGCGGGAAATCCGGGTAGCCCGGGGCGGCTCGGCGGGTCTCGCCGGTCGCGCCCTCCCGGCTGATCTTTCCGGACAGGAAGCCACCGGCCAGCGGGCTCCAGACGAACAGGCCCACACCCTCGGCCTGGACCATCGGCACCAGGTCGCGTTCGGCATCCCGGCCCACCAGGGAGTAGTAGGACTGCAGCGACACGAACCGGTTCAGGTTCCGTGCGGCGGACACGCCCAGCGCCTTGCTGACCTGCCAGGCGGCGAGGTTCGCGGCGCCGATGTAGCGGACCTTGCCCTGGCGTACGGCGTCGTCGAGGGCGGCCAGCACTTCCTCGAACGGAGTGAACTGGTCAAAGTTGTGCAGCTGGTAGAGGTCGATGTGGTCGGTACCCAGTCGGCGAAGGCTCGCCTCCAGCGCCTGCATGACGTGCAGTCGGGACCAGCCGGCGTCGTTCGGACCAGGGCCGGTCGGGGAGTGCACCTTGGTGGCCAGCACCACGTCGTCCCGCCGGTGGCGCAGCGCGTGACCGAGCAGTTCCTCGCTCTCGCCGTTGCTGTAGACGTCGGCGGTGTCGATGAGGTTGACGCCGGCGTCCAACGCCGCGGCCACCATCCGGTCGGTCTCGTCGCGGCCGAGCCCACCGAGCGCGCCGTAGATCGGATCGCCCGAGCCGCCGAAGGTCATCGCCCCGAGCGAGATCTCGGAGATCCACACGCCGGTGTTGCCGAGGAGTCGGTACTTCACGTCAGCTTCCTTCCTGCGGATCCGACCTGGCCGTTCGTCATCGGACAGCTTGTCGGACGATATGCCAGACAGTGTGTCCGGCAAGCGTAGCCGCTGGTGGCCGGGCCGACGAGTTCCCCGCCTACCATCTGCGTATGCCATCCATCACTCGGCGACCGTCCGGCGGTGCGGACCGCCGGCTCTCGGTGGAAGCCCGGATCCTGGCCACCACCGAGCGACTGCTCGCCGAGGGCGTGAGCTTCACCGAACTGGGCGTGCAGCGCATCGCCGCGGAGGCGGGCGTCGCCCGGTCGACCTTCTACGTGCATTTCGCGGACAAGACCGAGCTGCTGATGCGACTCGCCGAATCGATCAGCGCGGCGTCCTTCGACATCTCGGCCGCCTGGCAGCCCGGGGCCGGCGACGGTCTGGACAAGCTGGTCGAAACCTTCCGCCAGGTGATCCGGATCTACCGGGACCGTGCGACGGTGCTGGCCGCGATCAGCGAGCTGTCCGCGTACGACCCGAGGGTGCGCGAGTTCTGGAATGCCCGACTCGACCGGTTCACCCGTAACGCTGCACAGCTGATCCTGGCTGAGCAGGAGCGCGGCCAGGTTCCGAGGGACCTGGACGCCGTCGAGGCAAGCCGGCTGATCGTCGTCGGCGGGGACCGGTTCCTCGCCCATCACATCGCGGTCGACGACGGCTCCGGCGACGCCGCGGCAGCGCGCGAACTAGCGGCGACCTGGTGGTACGGCGTCTATCGCCGACCCGCGTGAACCCCGGCTCGTGTTCCTACCGGCTCGGGTCGGTGAGCAGCAGGGGCGAGGTGATTGCGAGGTCGGTCAGTACCGATGCGCATTTAGTGGCACTTTATGCCTGTTTCGTCATGTTCGACCTATTTGGCTTGTCGGGTAAGGCGTCGCCGTTTTTTATCGGCGGGACTGGCGTCCTTACCGCAGCATCTCGGACGGCGTGCCCCAATTCCGTCAAGAGTCGACCAACCGAGCGAATTCGGCCGGATTCGCGCGGCCCACCTCCTTTGCTGCTCGTTGTCTCCGATGTAAAACACGACGACACGGGGGATTACATGAGCAGTACCTCAGCGCCACGCAGATTGGCGAGTGTCTCTACGCTGGTGGCTGCCTTCGCGCTGCTGGCCGGCGCTCTGCTGTTCGCCGGCGCCTCGCCGGCCGCCGCCGACGAGGCAAGCCCGAGGCTGAAGCTGACCAAATCCGGCAGCCCCGACAAGAACGTGAAGGCGGGGCAGGAGTTCACCTACACGTACACGGTGAAGAACGAAAGCACCGGCAGGAAAGACGAACCGATCACACACATCAGGATCAAGGACGACACGGTCACCGGGATCACCTGCGAGGACACCTCGCTCAAGCCGGGATACAGCACCACCTGCACGGGCACCTACACCGTCACCGAGGAGGACGTGAAGCACGGCAAGATTGTCAATACCGCGCACGCGATCGGGTGGTTCTGCGAGGAGAAGGTGCGGTCCAACGAGGCGACCTTCACCGTCACCACCAAGCCCAAGAAGCCGGTTCAGGCCAGCCTGTCGATCGACAAGAAGGCCCGGGTCGAGTCGGACTGCCGTAAGAAGTGCGAGAACGACGGCTACGCGGCCAAGGGTGACAAGATCTTCTACACCTACCGAGTGACCAACACCGGCAACGTCACCATCTCCGATGTCGCCGTGTACGACCCGAAGGCCGGACCCGTGAAGTGCCGGACCACCACGCTGGCACGGGGCACGAGCACCGACTGCCACGCCGTCAAGCCGTACGTGGTGACCTGGTCCGACGTCAAGCACGGCAAGGTGGTCAACACCGCCCGTGCGACCGGCAGGTTCTACGACGAGAAGATCGTCTCCGACCCGGCCACCGTCACCGTCTGCATCCGGCACGGCAAGTTCGACCACCGGAAGCACGACGACAAGGACGATGACAAGGACGACAAGGAACTGCCGGTTACCGGTGACGAGACCATCGGCGCCCTTTCCCTGGGCGGAGGCCTGCTGGCCGCCGGCGGCCTGCTCCTCGGAGCCAGCCGGCTGCGCCGGCCGTCGCTCTTCCGGGGCTGACACACAGGACGACGGGCTCCGGGGCCGGCACGGCCCCGGAGCCCGTCGTCGCTGGTAGGTCGGTCTCGCCGTATCGGCGGTTCGGCCAGCTCATCGAGCATGCAGACGATGTCCGGACCGGGCACAGTGGGGAAGACCGACGGCGTTCTCGCTCACGCCGCCGGCGAATCAGAGGCGCTTGGCACGGGCGATGAAGGTGCGCCAGGCCTGCGGGGTGAAGGTGAGGACCGGGCCGGCCGGGTCCTTGCTGTCCCGGACGCCGACGACGCCGGGCAGATTGTCGGCCACCTCGACGCACTCGCTGTTGCCGCTGCGGCTGGACTTGCGCCAGGTCGCGCCGGTCAACTCCATGACGTCATCACTTCCTTCATCAGTTCGACCGACTGGCGGTGGGGCAGAGCCTCGCTGCGGACGCTCTCCCACCTCGCCAGCAGGATAGACACGTCTTCATCTTTGTCGACCGATGTGCCGCCGAGCTGGTGCTCCAGGTAGCCGACCCAACCGCCGTCCTCACTCCGCGCGAGGGTGAACGGTCCCGCCAGGCCGACGTGGGAACTGATCTCGGTCGGTATGACGTGCACGCTCACCTGCGGGCGTTCGGCGCAGTCGAGCAGGTGCGCGATCTGCTGGATCATCAGGCCCCGGAAGCTCTCGTCGGCCCGGCGGAGCACGGTTTCTTCGAGCACCGCGACGAGCTGGGGCGGCTGCGGTTGGTCGAGAATGGACTGTCGATCCAACCAGCTCGGTTGGCCGGCGCGCTCGGTCATCTTCAGCAGGGACGTCAGTAGACCTCCGGTGTTCAGCACCTCGTCGGCCCGCTTGAGGAACAGCCGGTCCAGCGGTCGCTGGCCCAGCTCGACGGCCGACACCTGCGAACCCGAGTAGTGGACCAGCTTCCCGAACTCCTCCTGACTCAGCTCGGCGTTCACCCGTAGCCGCCGCAGTTGGGTCCGGATCAGCTCCGAGGTCGGCTCAGCTTCCACAGCTCCCGCACGACGGCCCTACGCCGCGGGAGCTGTTCGAACGGTTCGTGGCCTGGGGGCCGTACCGCCGGCCGGCCGTCGACCCGCCGCCGCGATGACGTCCGCCACGTTCCGGTGCCGGTCGGCACCGGCCGTCGCGCCTGCGGTGCGAAACTACCGCTGCTAAGAAAGGGGCCCTTCCTCTACCGGAGGCGTTAGCAAAGGGCCCTTCCTTACGACCGGAGGGAGCACGGGTGGGCTGGCGCAGTTTCGTCGCGGTCGGGGACAGCTTCACCGAGGGGATGGACGACTCCTACCCGGACGGCACCTACCGGGGCTGGGCCGACCTGGTCGCCACCCGGCTCGCCGTCGAGGCCGGCGCGGACTTCCGGTACGCGAACCTCGCCATCCGCGGCCGCCTCTTCCCCCGGGTGGTGGACGAGCAGGTGCCCACCGCGCTGGCCATGAAGCCCGACCTGATCAGCTTCGCCGCCGGCGGCAACGACGTGCTGCGCCGCACCTTCGACTCGGACAGCCTGCTCGCGCGTTTCGACGACGTGGTCGGGCAGCTCCGGTCCGGCGGCGCCGACGTGATCCTGTTCCGGTTCGCCGACGTGATGGCCCGGCTGCCCGGGCAGCGGCTGGTCGCTCCCCGGGTGCAACTGCTCAACCGGGCGGTCGGCGAGACCGCCGAGCGGCACGGTGCCATCCTGGTCGACCTGTACGCCGACGACACGTACCTGAACCCGTTGCTGTGGAGCACCGACCGGCTGCACCTGTCGTCGGCCGGGCACCGGCGGGTGGCCGCGCAGGTGCTCACCGCGCTCGGGGTGGGCTGCGACGAGGAGTGGCTGCTGGTCCCCGAGCGCCCCCTGCCGAAGCCGTGGCTGACCGCCCGCACCGACGACCTCCGCTGGGCCGCCCGGCACCTGGCCCCCTGGCTCAAGCGCCGCCTCACCGGCCGCAGCTCCGGCGACACGGTGACGGCGAAGCGCCCGACGCTGGCCCCCGTGACGGACTGACCCCCGCGACCCGGCCCCGCCCACCCGTCCCCCGTCCGGGGTCACCGGGTCAGCCGGGTCCAGGCCCGGGTGGGGCCGGAGCCGACCCCGAGGAAGGTCGCCGTCGGGCCGGTCAGCACGATCGTGTCGTCGGCCAGCACCTCCACGGTCGGGGCGTCGCTACCGTCCGCCCGCGCCGAGCCGCCGAGCTCGGGTATGGGCGTGTACCGGCCGTCGCGCACGTAGCCGCCGCCACCGTAGGCGCTGCTGACCGGCAACAGCCCACCGTTGGCTGCGGCGACCGAGAACGTGTCGTCGGGCAGCCCTGGACCCTCCTGCCAGCTGTCACCGACCAGCCGCCACACCCGATTCCAGTCGGTGACGTCGAACGCCGACTGGTGGTCGTTGACGCTGACCAGCCAGACGTCGGCGCCGTCCGGGGAGACCAGCAGGCGGTTGGCCCCGCTCACTGCCGGGAGCTTCCGCCAGCTGGTCGCCCTGTCGGCGCTGACCACGACGGTCAGCCGGTTCCCGTCGCCGACGGCCAGCCACAGCCGGCCGTCGCCACCCTCGACGAGGTGTCGGGCGGTGTCCGCGCTCAGGGTCACCGGGGGTTGGGTGGGCGCGCCGCCCGCACCGACCCGGGCCAGCTCCTGCCGCGGGCAGCGGGGTGTCCCGGGATCGCCGGGACAGCGGATCACGAATCCACTGCGGGTCGCCAGGGCGAGCTGGGCGGTGGTGGGCGGATTGCCGGCGGGGTGCTGGGTGAACGACGCACCGCCGTCCGTGGTGACCACGTAGCCGTACTCGAAGTAGATGACCAGCCGTTGGCTGTCCACCGGCAGCAGGCTCACGGCTACCGGACCGCTCGGCTCGGCGCCGCCCACCGGCAGCGCCACCTCCCGCCAGGTGGCGCCACCATCCGTCGTACGGCCGAGCGCCCGCTCGCAGCCGCCGGCCCCGGAGTCCGCCGCGTTGCAGGTGTCGAAGAACGCCCAGCCGTGCCGGGCATCGGCGAACCGCAGCTGCCGCAGCTCACCGGCCACCCCGGGCAGTGCCACCCGCCGCTGGACGGGGTTGTCGTCGGGCGACGGGGACACCGACGGGCTGGGGGTCGGGACGGGTGAGACCTCGTCCCCGTTCCGGCCAGCGACCGCGTACGCCCCCGCGGGGCCGGCCAGGAGCAGCGTCACGACACCGGCCAGCAGACCGCGCCGGCGGCGCTGTCGCTCGCGCAGCCGGCGTTGAGCGTCGGGTACGCCGGGCGGCCGGAAGGTCGGCAGAGCCTGCGCCTCGAACTCGGCGAACAGCTCATCGAGGTTCTGCTCACGCACGGTGGGCCTCCTCCCGCTCGGTGAGGTGGCGGGCCATTGCCGTCCGGCCCCGCGACAGCCACGACTTGACGGTCCCCTCCGGCACACCCACCTGGTCGGCGATCTCGGCGACGGTGAGGTGGGCGAGGTGATGCAGGACGACCGCCCGCCGCTGGTTGGCCGGCAGGGTGGCGAGCGCCGCCATCAGCACCACCCGGTCCGGCCCGGGCCCGGCCACGTGCTCCTCCCGCTGCCGGGCAAGGTGACGGAGTTGGGTGCGGACCCGGCGTAGCCGGCTGGTGGCGAGGTTCCAGGCCACCCGGCGCACGAAGGCCGACGGATCGTCGTACTCGCCGACCCGGTCCCAGCGCTCCAGCGTCCGGCAGAACGCCTCCTGCGTGAGGTCCTGCGCCTCCGCGTGGTCACCGAGGTACGCGTAGAGCTGCACCGCAACGCGGTGGAAGTGCGCCTGGTAGAACTCGGTGAAGTCCACCGGCGGTGGTGCGGCCCCGGAGCGTGGCCCTTCAGTCATGTCGGTCCTCGGTGTCGGCGGGTCTCGCCACTGTCACGCGTCACACGTCGCATCCGCTGCACCCGATTTCCGATGGCGGGTCGGCAAGGTGGGAATCGGCGTACCTTGGGGATCATGTCTGTGCCGAGCGATCCTGATCCCCGACTCCAGTCCTACGCGGACCCGCAGAAGCTGGTCACCACCGGGTGGCTGGCGGAGCACCTGGGCGACGAGGGGCTCGTCGTCATCGAGTGCGACGAGGACGTGCTGCTCTACGACACCGGTCACATCCCCGGTGCCATCAAGGTCGACTGGCACCTGGAGCTGAACGACCAGGTGACCCGCGACTACCTGGACGCCAAGGGCTTCGCCGAGCTGTGCGCGGCCAAGGGCATCGGCCGCGACGACACCGTCGTCTTCTACGGCGACAACTTCAACTGGTGGGCCGCGTACGCCCTCTGGGTCTTCTCGCTCTTCGGCCACCCGGACGTGCGGCTGCTGGACGGGGGCCGGCAGAAGTGGATCGCCGAGGGGCGCGAGGTGACCCGCGACAAGCCGACCCGCCCGCGGGCGGAGTACCCCGTTCCGCAGCGGGACGACGCGCCGATCCGGGCGTACCGCGAGCAGGTCATGGCGCACATCGCCGCCGGCCGGCCGCTGGTCGACGTGCGGTCGCCGGGTGAGTACACCGGCGAGATGCTGCACATGCCCGACTACCCGCAGGAGGGCGCGCTGCGCGGCGGGCACATCCCCGGCGCGGTGAACAAGCCGTGGAAGTCGGCGGCGAACGACGACGGCACCTTCAAGTCGCCCGACGAGCTGCGGGCGATCTACGCCGACCAGCTCGGGTTGGACGCGGACGACGACATCGTCGCGTACTGCCGGATCGGCGAGCGGTCCAGCCACACCTGGTTCGTGCTGCGACACCTGCTCGGTTACCGGCAGGTCCGCAACTACGACGGCTCGTGGACCGAGTGGGGCAACCTGGTCCGGGCTCCCGTCGTGAAGGGCGACCAGCCCGGCGGCCTGGCGAGCTGACCGGCGTTAAGAAGGGTCCCCTGTTCAACGCCAGGCGTTAACAGGGGGCCCTTCCTTGTTGCAAGGTTGGGTGGTCAGCCAGGCCGGCCCCGGAGGTAGCGCTGGATGGTCGGTCCCACCCACGCCACCACCTCCGCCCGGTCCATCTCGACCACGGGCGGCAGCCGGACGATGTAGCGGGTGAACGCGAGGCCGAGGATCTGGCTGGCCACCAGGCCGGCCCGGCGGGCGGTGGTCTCCGGGCCGGCGCCGAACGTGGCGACGGCCTCGGTGAGCTGGTCGGCGAAGATGCCGCGGATCCGCTCGGCCGCGCCCGGGTTGGCGCTCGCCGCCCGCAGCAGCGCCGCGAGGGTCTCGTCGCCCTCCCAGCGGTCGAGGAAGTGGCGCACCAGCGCCTCGCCGAACCGGTCGGGGGGCACCTGCGTCAGGTCGGGCAGGCGCAGGTCGAACTCGGCCGCCGCCGCGAACAGCCCCTCCTTGCTGCCGTAGTACCGCATCACCATCGACGGGTCGATGCGCGCGTCGGCGGCGATGGCCCGGATGGTGGCCCGGTCGTACCCGTCGGCGGCGAAGCGGGCCCGGGCGGACCGCAGGATCGCGGCCCGGGTGGCGTCGGAGCGGCGGGGGCGGGTAGGCGCTGCCTCGGTCATGCCCACGACCGTATGCCAACACTTGTTGACACGCCAGTGTGAGGTGTCCTAACGTTGCCTACACATGTTTGCCAACAGGCGTTGGCATTGATGATCGCGGAGGTGCCGGATGCTGCCCACCGAGACGGACGTGCTGGTGGTGGGGGCCGGGCCCACCGGGCTGACCGCCGCGCTCACGCTGGCCCGGCGCGGGGTGCCGGTGACCGTGGTCGACCGGCTGGCCGAGCCGCCGGTGACCTCGCGGGCGGCCGTCGTGCACGCGTACACCCTGGAGGAGCTGGACCGGATCGGCGCCGGCGCCCCGCTCGTGGCACGCGGGGCGCGGGCGCCGGAGTTCACCGTCCAGGACCGCGACCGGGTGCTGCTCCACGTGCCGTTCGGCGACCTGCCGTCCCGGCACCCGTACGCGCTGATGGTCTCCCAGGCGGTCACCGAGGAGGTGCTGACCACGCTGCTCGCCGCCGCCGGCGTGCCCGTGCTGCGGCCGTACGAGATGACCGGCCTCGACCTCGGCGGGCCCGGCGCGGTCGCCACCTTCGCCGGCGGTGCGACGGTCCGCGCCCGGTACGTCGTCGCGGCGGACGGCATGCACAGCACGGTCCGCGGTCTGGCGGGCATCGGCTTCCCCGGCCCGGACCACGGGACGGAGTCGTTCGTGCTCGCCGACGTCCGGGTGTCCAGCGCGCTGCCACGCGACCGGGCGACACTCTTCCTCGCCCGGTCCGGCGCGCTGATCTGGGCGCCGCTGCCCGGTGGGGTGGTCCGGCTCGTCGCCGCCGTCCCGGAGGCACCGGCCGACGCCGACGTGGGGTACCTCCAGGGCCTGCTCGACGAGCGCGGCCCGGCCCGCCGCCCGGACCGGGTGACGGAGGTGCTCTGGTCGTCCCGGTTCCGCCTGCACGAGCGGATCGCGGACTCCTTCCGGGCCGGTCCGGTGCTGCTCGCCGGTGACGCCGGGCACGTGCACAGCCCCGCCGGCGGGCAGGGGATGAACCTGGGCGTCGTCGACGCGGTCGACCTCGGCGGCACCCTCGCCGACGTGCTGGCCGGCGGCCCCGACACGCTGCTCGACGGCTACGCGGCCCGGCGCCGCCCGATGGCCGAGGACGTGGTCTCCTTCGCCGCCGGCCTGACCCGGCTGGCCACCCTGCCGCCCGCCGCCCGCCCGGCCCGCAACCTGCTGCTGCGCCTGCTCTCCGCGCTGCCCCCGGCCCGCCGCCGGATCGCCCTGCGCCTCTCCGGCCTCGCCCACCGCCCGGCGGGCGGGTCCCGGAGCCCGGGCCGGGGCCGCGTCTCGCCGGCACGAGATCCGGGGGACACGCAGTAGGCTGCGCCGATGGGGCAGGTGTGGCGGGACTGGGGTGCCGTCCTGACCGCCACGGCGATCGGCCTGCCGGTGGTGGTGGCCTTCGTCGCCGTGCTCGCCCGGCTCCGGCGGGACGCTCCGACGCGCGGTGAGGCGTGGTGGCGCAGCGTCGCCGAGGTCGGCGCGGTGGCCGGCACCCTCCCCTGGGTCTGGATGATCCTCACCCCGCGCGACGCGCCCCGCGGGCTCGACCTGGTGCCCCTGCGCGACCTGGCCGGCCTGCTCACCGCAGCCCCGGCCACCGTCGTGGTCCAGGTGGTCGGCAACCTGCTGGTCTTCGCCGCGTTGGGTCTCTTCGCCCCGGTACGCGTACCCGCGCTGGCCGGCGCCGGCCGGCTCTTCCTGCTGGGCGCCGCCTGCTCGGTGCTGGTCGAGTCGGCGCAGTACACCCTCGACCTCGGCCGGGTCACCTCGGTCGACGACGTGCTGCTCAATGCGGCCGGGGCGGCGCTGGCCGGGCTGCTCTCGCGGCCGTGGTGGGCCGCCCGCCGTACGGTCGCCACGGCTGCCGCCGTGCCGGCCGGATGTGAGCAACCGACCGGTAACCACGCCTCCACCTGAGGCGGCGCGCGGTCTACGCTTGCCCGGTGACGGTGGAGCAGCAGGCGCGGGGCACGACGAACGGCGGCACGGGTTCGGGCCGGCGCCGGTCCCGCAAGGACGAGATCCTGGAGATCGCGGTCGGGCTCTTCGCCGCCCGCGGCTACCACGGCGTCTCGATGGACGACATCGGCGCGGCCGCCGGGGTCACCGGTCCGGCGCTCTACCACCACTTCGCCGGCAAGGAGGCGATGCTCGTCGCCGCGCTGATCCCGGTCAGCGAGGGGCTGCTCGCCGGGGGTCGGGAGCGGTCCGCCGGCCACCCGGACGACCCGCGCGGCGCGCTCGAGTCGTTGATCGACTTCCACGTCGACTTCGCGCTGGCCAACCCGGCCGTGATCGCCCTGCACCTGCACGAGCTGGACCGGCTGCCCGACGAGCCGCGCCGCCGGATCCGCCGGCTCCAGCGCCTGTACGTCGAGGAGTGGGTGACCGTGCTGACCGCGCTGCACCCGGGCATGCCCGACGGTGAGGCGCGCGTGCTCGCCCACGCGGCGTTCGGCCTGATGAACTCCACCCCGTTCCTCGGCGGCGAGGTGGACCGGCAGCGCCGGGCCGAGTTGCTGCGCGGCGCGACGCTGGCCGCCCTGCTCGCCCCCACCGCGCACTGAGCGCTCGCGCGGTGGCGTGACGTCCGCACTCCAGCGACTCGTCAGTAACCGGGGCGGCGTGGTTTCCTTAACCTTCGTTAAGCCTGGGACGCTGGAGGAGACATGATCGAGTCGCTGCTGGTCGCCAATCGGGGCGAGATCGCCCGCCGGATCATCCGTACCGCCAAGCGGCTCGGGGTTCGCGCGATCGCGGTGCACTCGGAGGTCGACGCCGGCCTGCCGTTCGTGACCGAGGCGGACGAGGCGGTCTGCGTGGGTCCGGCAAATCCGGCCCAGAGCTACCGCAACACCGAGGCGATCCTCGCCGCCGCCAAGTCCACCGGCGCGCAGGCGATCCACCCCGGCTACGGCTTCCTCTCCGAGAACGCCGAGTTCGCCCGTACCGTCGAGGCGAGCGGCCTGATCTGGGTCGGGCCCGGCGCGGACGCGATCACCGCGATGGGCGACAAGATCAACGCCCGGAACCTGATGGCGGCGGCCGGGGTTCCGGTCGCGCCGGGCACCACCGACCCGGCGGCCGACCTGGACGCGGCGGTCGCCGCGGCGGCGGAGATCGGTTACCCGGTGATGGTCAAGGCCGCGGCCGGCGGTGGCGGGATGGGCATGGGCGTGGCCGTCGACGAGGCGGCGCTGCGCACCGAGTACGACAAGGTGCGGTCGTTCGCCGAGCGGATGTTCGGCGACGGCTCGGTCCTGATCGAGCGGTACTTCCCCCGGGTGCGCCACGTCGAGGTGCAGATCCTCGGCCTGGCCGATGGCCGGGTGGTGGCCCTGGGCGAGCGCGAGTGCTCGGTGCAGCGGCGCAACCAGAAGCTGGTCGAGGAGTCGCCGTCCCCGGCGGTGTCGCCGGAGCTGCGCTCGCGCTTCCTGGCCGCGGCGGTGCGCGCCGGTGAGGCGGTCGGGTACCGCAACGCGGGCACGGTCGAGTGCCTGCTGGTCCCGCGCCAGCGGGACCTCGCGGTGGACGGTCCCGCCGCCGACGAGTTCTTCTTCCTGGAGATGAACACGCGCCTCCAGGTCGAGCACCCGGTGACCGAGCTGGTCTACGGCGTCGACCTGGTCGAGGAGCAGTTGCGGGTGGCGGCCGGCCTGGCGCCGACCTTCGACCCGGATGCGCTCACGCCGCGCGGCCACGCGATCGAGCTGCGGATCAACGCCGAGGACCCGAAGCGCTTCCTGCCCGGCCCGGGCGCGATCACGACCTGGGTCGAGCCGGCCGGTGAGGGCGTACGGGTCGACTCCGGGTACGTCGCCGGCAACACGGTCACCCCGTTCTACGACAGCCTGATGGCGAAGCTCATCGTGAGCGGGGCGACCCGCGCGGAGGCGATCGAGCGCGCGAAGGCCGCGGTCGCGCAGTTCGAGCTGTCCGGCCCGAAGAACAATCTCCCCTTCTTCGCCGAGCTCCTGGAGAACGAGGAGTTCCGCTCCGGCGACTACGACACCGGCATCGTGTCCCGCATGCGCTGACCCCGGGGCTTCACTGCGTCGATCATGAGGTTAGCGGGTCCGTACGCCCGATTTGTCCCCGCTAACTTCATGATCAACACTGGCGGGTCGGTGGGATGACATGCTGGTGGTGTCAGGGCCGGTGGTGTCACAGTGGGGTGATCGCTTATGGCGGGGATGCCGGAGTTCGTGTCCATCCGGGAGGTCGGGCCGCGGGACGGGTTGCAGAACGAGGAGCCCATCCCGACCGACGCGAAGGTGCGGCTGCTCGACGCGCTGTCGCGGACCGGGGTCAGGCGGATCGAGGCGGTGTCCTTCGTGCATCCGAAGGCGATCCCCCAGATGGCCGACGCCGACGAGGTGTGGCAGCGGGCCGCCAAGGTCGACGGGGTGCGCTACTCGGCGCTGGTGCCGAACACGCGGGGCGCGCAGCGCGCCCTGGCCGCCGGCTTCACCGAGATCGAGGTGGTCGTCTCGGCGAGCGACACGCACAACCGGCGCAACGTCAACCGGTCCACCGAGGAGTCGCTGGACGACATCGCGGAGCTGATCGACCTGCTGCACGGTGCCGGTGCGCGGGCCGAGGTCATCATCGCGACGAGCTTCGGCTGCCCGTACGAGGGGGACGTCGACCCCACCCGCGTGGCGGGCATCGTGGACCGGGTGGTCCGCGACGGCGCCGACCGGGTGGCCTTCGGTGACACCACCGGCATGGGGACGCCGCGCCGGGTTCGTGAGCTGCTGACGGCGGTACGCGACCGGAACGCCCACATCCCGGTGCTGCTGCACTTCCACAACACCCGGGGCACCGCCCTGGCGAACCTGCTGACCGCCCTCGAACTGGGCGTCACCGAGTTCGACGCCAGCGTCGGCGGCCTGGGTGGCTGCCCGTACGCGCCGGGGGCCAGCGGCAACCTCGCCACCGAGGAGGCGGTGCACATGCTGCACGACATGGGCATCGACACGGGGATCGACCTGGACGCCCTGATCGAGGTCGCCGAACTCGCCGAGGAGCTGACCGGAAAGCGTCTCCCGTCCGGCGTCCTCCGCGCCGGCCCCCGCACCCGCCTGACCCCAAAACCAGCCTGACCCTCACCCAGCCTGACCTAAGGGGGGCGTGGGGTGCCGAGGTGGTCGCCGGTGCGCTAACCTAACGATCGTTCAGGTCGGATGGCGCGCTCACGAGGCGCGTGCGCGGCGGGCAAGGGGGAGCGCTGTGACGCTCGACGGTGAGGCACTGGAGCAGCTGCGCAAGCGCGCCAAGGCCGGCGGTGCGGACAAGTACCACGCGGCCAACGCCGCCAAGGGCAAGCTCTTCGCCCGGGAGCGGGTGGCGCTCCTGGTCGACGCGGGCTCGTTCGTCGAGGACGGCCTGTACGCCAACGCGCTGGCCGAGGGCCTGCCCGCCGACGGTGTCGTCACCGGCACCGCCGCCATCGACGGCCGTCCCGTCTGCCTGATGGCGAACGACTCCACGGTCAAGGCCGGGAGCTGGGGCGCCCGGACCGTTGAGAAGATCATCCGGATCATCGAGCGGGCGTACACCACCGGCGTGCCGATGGTGTACCTGGTCGACTCGGCCGGCGCCCGGATCACCGACCAGGTCGAGCTGTTCCCCGGCCGCCGGGGCGCCGGGAAGATCTTCTGGAACCAGGTCCGCGCCTCCGGTTCGATCCCCCAGGTCTGCGCGCTGTTCGGGCCGAGCGCGGCGGGCGGGGCGTACATCCCGGCGTTCTGCGACGTGGTCGCCATGGTCGACGGCAACGCCAGCATGTACCTGGGCTCCGACCGCATGGTCGAGATGGTGACCGGCGAGAAGACCACCCTGGAGGCGATGGGCGGCGCCAAGGTGCACTGCGCCGAGTCCGGCGTGGGGCACTTTCTCTGCAAGACCGAGGCCGAGGCGCTCGACGTGGTCAAGCGCTACCTGTCGTACCTGCCGGCGAACTGGACCCAGCAGCCGCCCACCGCCCCCGCCGGGGAAGCGCCGGAGAAGGCCGACCTGGCCGCGCTGGTGCCGGCGAGCGAGCGGCAGGCGTTCGACATGCGGCGGTACGCGAAGGGCCTGCTCGACGAGGGCAGCTTCTTCGAGATCCAGGCACTGTGGGCCAAGGAACTGACCATCGGCTTCGGCCGGCTGGACGGCGAGGTCGTCGGCGTCGTCGGCAACAACTCGATGTTCAAGGGCGGCGTGCTCTTCGTCGACTCAGCCGACAAGGCGACCCGGTTCGTGCAGCTCTGCGACGCGTTCAACGTCCCGCTGCTGTTCCTCTCCGACGTGCCCGGGTTCATGGTCGGCAGCGCGGTGGAGAAGCAGGGCATCATCCGGCACGGCGCCAAGATGATCACCGCGATCTCCGAGGCGACCGTACCCAAGATCTGCGTCGTGGTCCGCAAGGCGTACGGCGCGGGCCTCTACGCGATGGCCGGCCCCGGCTTCGAGCCGGACGCCACGATCGCCCTGCCCACCGCGAAGATCGCGGTGATGGGCGCCGAGGCGGCGGTCAACGCCGTCTACGCCAACAAGATCGCGGCGATCGGGGACGAGGCCGAGCGGGCCGCGTTCGTGGCCGCGAAGCGCGAGGAGTACGAGCGGGACATCGACATCGTCCGCCTCGCCAGCGAACTGGTGGTCGACGCGATCGTCGAGCCGCACGAACTGCGCGCCGAGCTGATCCGGCGATTCACCGCCGCCCGCGGCAAGGAGCGGCACTTCTCCCGGCGCCGGCACGGCGTCACCCCGGTCTGAGTCCGCCGCCCACCCGGCCGGCGGCGGCCCGCCACCGCACCGACCCGTCCCGGCGTCACGAGCGCCCGGCGGCCCTTCCACACCAGGAGGAACCCATGGACTTCCGGCTCACCGACGAGCACGAGGCGCTGCGGCAGAGCGTGCGGGAATTCGCCCGCGAGGTGGTCGCGCCGGTCATCGCCGAGCACTACGAGCAGCACACCTTCCCGTACGAGGTGGTCCGCCAGATGGGGAAGATGGGCCTGTTCGGGCTGCCCTTCCCGGAGGAGCACGGCGGCATGGGCGGCGACTACTTCGCGCTCTGCCTGGCCCTGGAGGAGTTGGCGCGGGTCGACTCCAGCGTGGCGATCACCCTGGAGGCGGCGGTCTCGCTCGGCGCGATGCCGATCTTCAGATTTGGTACTCCGGAGCAGCAGGCGCAGTGGCTGCCGAAGCTGTGCAGCGGTGAGGCGCTGGCCGCCTTCGGCCTGACCGAGCCGGGCTTCGGCTCGGACGCCGGCGGCACCCAGACGCGGGCATTGCTGGACGAGACGACGAACGAGTGGGTCATCAACGGCTCGAAGGCGTTCATCACCAACTCGGGCACCGATATCACGGTCCTGGTCACCGTCACCGCGGTCACCGGCACGAACCCGGACGGTTCGAAGGAGCTGTCCACGATCATCGTGCCGTCCGGGACCCCCGGTTTCACCGTCGCGCCCGGCTACTCCAAGGTCGGCTGGACCGCCTCGGACACCCACGAGCTGACCTTCGACGACTGCCGGGTGCCGGCGGGCAACCTGCTCGGTGAGCGCGGCCGTGGCTTCGCCCAGTTCCTGCGGATCCTCGACGAGGGCCGGATCGCGATCGCCGCGCTCGCCGTCGGTCTCGCCCAGGGCTGCGTCGACGAGTCCGTCAGGTACGCGAAGGAGCGTCACGCCTTCGGCCGGCCGATCGGCAACTACCAGGCGATCCAGTTCAAGATCGCCGACATGGAGATGAAGGCGCACACTGCCCGGCTGGCGTACTACGACGCCGCGGCCCGGATGCTCGCCGGGGAGCCGTTCAAGCGCCAGGCCGCGATCGCCAAACTGCACGCCAGCACCATCGCCGTCGACAACGCCCGCGAGGCGACGCAGATCCACGGTGGCTACGGCTTCATGAACGAGTACCCGGTGGCCCGGTTCTGGCGGGACTCCAAGATCCTGGAGATCGGCGAGGGTACGTCCGAGGTGCAGCGCATGATCATCGCGCGTGATCTCGGCATGTGACGGACACCACCGGGCCCGGCCTTTCCGGTGGTCGGGCCACCTTGCGTGCCGGCGTTGCTGTCGGATATCCGCAGCGGGGGGTCGGCAGGACGACGATCCGCTGTCGGCGGTCGGACGTCGTCCGTACCCTTCCTGCCCATGACCCCGGAGCATGATCGTTCGCGGAGACCGGGCGGCCTCACCGGGCTGCCCGACCTTCTCCGCGGACACCGGCTCGCCGCCGGCCTCACCCAGGCCGAGTTGGCGTCCCGGGCCGGCATCGGCGTACGCACCGTTCGTGAGCTGGAGCGCGGCCGCTCCCTCCGACCGCAACGCACGACGGTCGAGCTGCTCGCCACCGCGCTCGGGCTGGCCGAGCCGGCCCGCTCGGCGTTCCTCGCCGCGGCCCGCCCGGTGCCGGCTCCCCGGTCGGCCACGGCCGAGCCGCCACCGGCCCGCCACGACGACACCGGCGCAGCCGCACCGGTCGCGCTGCCACCCGCCGCCGAGCTGATCGGCCGGGAACGCGACGTGGCCGAGCTGGTCAAGATGCTCACCGACGAGCCGGCGCCCCGGCTGGTCAGCCTGGTCGGGCTGGCCGGGGTCGGCAAGACCGCACTGGCCCTGGCGGTCGCCCACGCGGTGGCCGGGCGGCACCCGGGCGGCGTGGCCGGGGTGCTGATCGGGGAGGGCTCGGACGCGGCCGACGTGCTCGCCGCCTCGATCGCGGTCTTCGAGGTGGCCCGCCTCCCCGACCTGGCCGTACGCCTCGCCGGCCGGCCGGCGCTGCTCCTCATGGACGCGGTGGAGCGGGCCCCCGACCCGGTCGCGGAGGCCGTGCGCCGGCTCGCGGTCGCGGTGCCGTCGCTGCGGGTGCTGGTCACCGGCCGGCACCCGGTCGGGTTGCGCGGCGAGCGGGTCCGCCCGGTCGCTCCGCTGGATGTCCCGCCGCCCGGCCGGGACCATGCCGGGCCCGACGCGCTCACCGGCTACCCGGCGGTCGCGCTGTTCGCCGCCCGCCTCGCCCAGGTACGCCCCGACCCGCCGACGCCGGCCGAGCTGCCGGCGATGGCAAGGCTGGTCCGCCGCCTCGGTGGGCTGCCCCTGGCCATCGAGCTGATGGCGGCGCGGGGCCGCGTCCTCGACCTCAACGAACTGCTCGACCGGTACGGCGACCGCGTCCTGGACCTGGCGACCTCCTCCGGGGCGGCCGAGCGGCCGGGCTGGGACGCCACCGACCCGGCCGTGGCCGAGACCCTCCGGGACGCCGTGGCGACCAGCTACCTGCTGCTCGCGCCGGAGGAGCAGGCCGCCCTGCGGCGGCTCGCCGTCTTCGGCAACCGCTGGTCCATCGAGCTGGCCGAGGAGGTGCTCGCCGATGACGCGGACCCGGCGGGAGTCGTCCCGGATCCGGTCCCGCTGCTGGACCGGCTGCTCCAACTGGGGCTGCTGAGCGTACGCGGCAGCGGGCCGTTCCGGTTCCGGCTGCTCGACGCCGTGCGGGACTTCGCCGCCGAGCAGGCCGCCGGCGCGGGGGAACTTTCCTGCGTGCGCCGGCGCCACGCCCGCGCGATGGCCCGTCTGGTGACCCGTACGGCGCCGGAACTGGTCGGCGTCCGCCTGACGGCGGCGGTGCACCGGCTCGACGAGGTGAGCGGTGACATCAGTTCCGCGTTGGCGCACGCCGCCGTCGACGACCCGGTGACCGCACTGCGGCTGGCCGCCGGGCTGTCCCGGTGGTGGCGCTTCCGGGGCCGGGACGTCGCCGGCCGGCGGTGGCTGCGGCGGCTGCTCGCCGATCCGCGTACCGCCGACGCCGACCCGGTGCTGCGGGCGTGGGCGTCCCTGGGGGTGGCCCGGCTGGCCGCCGAGCACGGCGCCGGGGGCGAGGAGATGCCGTCGGCCCGGGCGGCGCTGGCCGCGTTCCGCGAGGCGGGCGACGTCACCGGCGAGTTGGAGGCGCGGACGGTCCTCTGCGCGCTGCTGATCGGCACCGGCGGTCACGACGAGGCGCGGGAGCAGGCCGAGGCGGTGCTGGCGCTCGCCACCCGGCACGGGCGGACGCGGGACATGGCGGTGGCGCAGAACAACCTCGCCTGGCACGGCATCCGGGTGGGTGATCTCGTGGCCGCTCGACGGCGGCTGGCCGCGGTCGACCGGCTGGCCACGCAGTCCGGTGAGCAGCGGCTGCGGGTGCTCGCGCAGGCGAACCTCGCCGAGGTGGCCCGCCTGGAGGGCCGGTACGCCGACGCGGTCGACCGGGGCCGGCGGACGCTGTCGGCGTTGACCGGCCTGGGTGACCCCGGCCACCGCCGCCGGGTGCTGGGCACGGTCGGGTTGGCGCTGGCCCAGGACGGGCGGACGGCGGAGGCTGCGGAGGTGCTGGCCCAGCTGCGGCCGGCGGGCGTGGCCGGGACCGGTCCGGGTGCGACGTACGGGCCGGCCGGTGGGCCGGGGCGGGCGGCCGCGGGGCCGGGGACGGTCACCGGTCCGGCGGACGGCATCTGCGCCTTGATCGAGGGCAATCTGGCGCTGCACCGGGGTGACCGGGAGCTGGCGGCCGAGTGGTTCGCCGCCGCGGCCGAGGCCGCCGCCGACGGCCAGGACCGTCGTGACCTGGTGGAGGCGCTGGTGGGGCTGGCGGCCAGCACGGCGGACCCGGCCACGCTGGACCGGCTGGACGAGGTCTGCCGCAACAGCGGGGTGCGACTGCTGCCGCACGAGGAGCAGTTGCTGTACGCCCTCGCGGCGGCCCGGGCGAAGTAGTGCCCCGGAACCGTGGGACCGGGACCGGGGCGCGGGGACGGGGACCGGGGGTGGCGCGAGCGACAGAGCCCCCTCTTGCTACCCCTTGCTCATCGCTCGCGCCGTTTCCCCCCGGTGCGTCCCCGCTGCACGAAGATTAGCCATCACGCGTGTACCGCCCTGCCCGGTTTGATCGCCTATCGCCCGGGTGCACGGCAGTTCTGCCGGTCTTTCTGCCGGTGGCCGGCAGAGCCGGTCAGCACCGGCCGGCGGGCGCCGTGTGTCCGGTCGGGAGCGGGTCGGTGCTGCCGGCCGTGGCGCCCGGGTGGACGGCGTCCCGCACGCGGCGCAGGCCGTCGAGGAGCGCGTTGAGCGCCTCGGGCTCGAGTTGCCCGGTGAACCACTCCTCGATGATGCGCAGGTGGCCCGGGAGCACCTCGTCCAGCCGCTTCAGGCCGGTGGCCGTGACCACCGCGTACGAGCTGCGGCGGTCGGACGGGCAGGCGCGCCGGGTGAGCAGCCCGTCCCGCTCCATCCGGTCGACCACGCGGGTGACCCCGCTCGTGGACAGGGAGGTCTGGGCGGCGAGGTCGGTCATCCGCAACTGGTTGCCCGGGGAGCGGGCGAGGCGGGTGAGCACCTCGAACTCGACCGGTGACAGGCCGTGCTCGTCGAACTGCGCGGCGAACCGGGCCGACAGCCCGGCGTGCGCCTCGACGAGCAGGCCTACAGCGGTGATCCGGGGATCGTCGAACACGCTCTGGTTCACTGGGCCATCCTAGCAGTCCTTGACACACGGAATATTGTCGCCGCTATAGTTGCTGAGACAGTCGTTGGCCTACTCAACGATTTCCCCGGAGGGAAGCACTCATGACCAGCAGCACCGAATCGGTTACCCGCGACTGGGAGGGCCTCACCATCCCCGCCGCCGGCACCTACCTGCTGGACGTCGCCCACAAGCGCGTCGGCTTCGTCGCCCGGCACATGATGGTGAGCAAGGTACGCGGTGAGTTCACCGACGCCACCGCGACCATCACCGTCGCGGAGGACCCGATGCAGTCCTCGGTCACCGCCACCATCCAGGCGGCCAGCATCGACACCGCCCAGGCCGACCGCGACGCGCACCTGCGCAGCCCGGAGTTCCTGGACGTCGAGCAGTACCCGACGGTGGAGTTCCGCAGCACCGGCGTGAAGTCCCGTCGCGGCAACGAGTTCGTCCTCTCCGGCGAGCTGACCATCCGGGGCGTGACCCGCCCGGTCGACCTGGCGGTCGAGTTCGAGGGCGTCGGCCGCAGCCCGTTCGGCCAGGACATCTTCGGCTTCTCGGCGAGCACCGAGATCGACCGCGAGGACTTCGGCCTGACCTGGAACGTCGCCCTGGAGACCGGCGGCGTGCTGGTCGGCAAGAAGATCAAGATCGAGATCGAGGGTGAGGGCGTCCGCCAGGCCTGACCGCCCCGGACGTACCCGAAAGGCCCGCGCCACGGCGCGGGCCTTTCGCGTCGGTGCGATTTGTCACGACATATTCGTGGGTCGCGGCGATGCTCAGCCGCCCAACCAGGGTAGGGATCCCCCAGGAGCACGTACGGCCGCCAGCCCCGGCGCACCGGGCGCCGGCTCAGCCTCTGGCCCGCCGCCGTGGGCGCTCTTACCGTGGATGGTTCACAATGCGCTGCGGAACAACATCGTTCCGTCGCGCCGGCGCCGGGAGGACACATGGGCAGGGACGTCGAGCAGGGCGCCTTCTCCCGGGAGGACCGGGTCCGCTACCGGCAGAAGGTACGTCGCTGCCTGGACGTCTTCGCGCTGATGCTGGACGACTTCGGGTTCGACGCCGACCGGCCGATGACCGGCCTGGAGATCGAGCTCAACCTGGTCGACTCCGCCGCCGAGCCGGCGATGCGCAACGACCAGATCCTCGCCGACATCGCCGACCCGCTCTTCCAGACCGAGCTGGGGCAGTTCAACCTGGAGCTGAACGCGCTGCCCCGGCTCATCGAGGGCACCGGGTTCGGCGACTACGAGCACGACCTGCGGAGCAGTCTCACCCGCGCCGACGAGCGGGCCGCCAAGTCGGACGCGAGGATCGTCCTGGTCGGCATCCTGCCCACGCTCACCGAGCGCCACCTCGTCGCCGACAACCTCTCCACCAACGAGCGCTACCGGGTGCTCAACGACCAGATCGTCGGGGCGCGTGGCGAGGACATCGAACTCGACATCCGGGGCGTCGAGCGGCTCCAGACGCACACCGACTCGATCGCCCCCGAGGCCGCCTGCACCAGCCTCCAGTTCCACCTCCAGGTCGCGCCGGACAGCTTCGCCGACTACTGGAACGCCTCCCAGGCGATCGCCGCCGCGCAGGTGGCGATCGGGGCGAACTCCCCGTACCTGTACGGGCGGCAGCTCTGGGCGGAGACCCGGATCGCGCTGTTCCAGCAGGCCACCGACACCCGGCCGGACGAGCTCAAGGCCCAGGGCGTACGGCCCCGGGTGTGGTTCGGCGAGCGGTGGATCACCTCGATCTTCGACCTGTTCGAGGAGAACGTCCGCTACTTCCCACCGCTGCTGCCGATCTGCGAGGACGAGGACCCGGTGGAGATCCTGCACGCCGGGGGCGTGCCGCAGCTCGGCGAACTGCGCCTGCACAACGGGACCGTCTACCGCTGGAACCGGCCGGTGTACGACATCATGGACGGCCGCCCGCACCTGCGGGTGGAGAACCGGGTGCTGCCGGCCGGCCCGACCGTGGTCGACATGCTGGCCAACGCCGCCTTCTACTTCGGCCTCGCGCGCGGGCTGGCGGAGGCGGACCGGCCGATCTGGAGCCAGCTCACGTTCAGCTCGGCGGAGGAGAACTTCCACGCGGCCGCCCGCCGGGGCATGGACGCCGTCCTGTACTGGCCCCGGCTCGGCGAGGTGCCGGTGACGAAGCTCGTCCTCGACGTCCTGCTGCCGACGGCGGCGACCGGGCTGGACCGGTTCGGTGTCGCCCCCGCCGAACGGGACCGCCTGCTCGGGGTCATCGAGCAGCGCTGCCGGACCGGCCGCAACGGCGCGGTCTGGCAGACGGAGACGGTGTGGGCGGCCGAGCGGCACCGCAACATGGGCCGGGACGCCGCCCTGCACCACATGGTGCAGCGGTACGCCGACCTCCAGCGCAGCAACGAACCCGTCCACACCTGGCCGGTCAGCTAGCACCGGGCCGCGGGCGGCCGCGGGCGTGACCTTGGCAAGGCCGACGCCGGTGGTCAGTGGTCGCGGCGGGGAGGCCGGGCACGGCGGCCAGCCGGTCGAGTCGACGTCTCGTCCGCTGTCCCGGCACCGTCGGCCGCGTCGGACGTCGCGGCGGAAACCTGCTCGGCCTCGGCTCGCTGGGTGGGCAGCCGGTCGGTGACGGTCGCCTTCTTCCCGGTCGCTCGGGCGGCTGTGGTCCGGCCGCGCCCGGTGCCGCCCGTGGCATCACCGGCCGACATCGACCCGCCCGGTGCCGCCTCCGCGTCCCCGCCCGTGCCGCCCGCCGCCCCGCCGCCCGATGAGCCGGCCATGTCCCGGCCCCGCGTCGCGCCGACCGCCTCGGCACCGCCAGCCACTCCGGTGCCGTCGGACGCCGGCCCCCCGGCGGCCTCGTCCGGCCCCCCGCCGAACCCGGACGCGGTGCGCTGCCGGGGCACGCGTACGGCGGCACGACGACCGGCTCGCTGGCCGAGCGTGGCGACCAGGGCCGAGCCACCGAGGCCGACGATGACGGCGTACGGGGCGATGAGGTGCGCCGACACCTGCTCCGGGCCGATGGCGGTCAACCCCGGGACGGCGAGCAGGTAGGCGACCGCGACGAGCAGCGGGCCGGCCGCACCGGAGGTGGTCGTGCCGACCCCGCGGTCGGGGTCCCGCCCCGCGCGGCGCGCGGCCAGGATGCCGATGAGGAGCGCGGAGCCGAGCGACAGCAGCGCGCCCGGCCAGTAGAACCAGTCGCGGATCCAGAGCCCGTCGCCGCCCGCGCTCAACTGCCAGATGCCGAGCTGGGCGCTGGTGAGCCCGCGTCCGGCGAGGACGCCGTCGACCACGGCCACCACGGCGAGCAGCCAGAGCCAACCGACGGTGGCGATCACGTTGCCGGCGGCGGCCCGCGAGTGCAGCGCCCACCCGGCGATCGCGACTCCGACCAGCACGCCCAGCGCGGCGTAGACGGCGGCGACGTCGCGGGGCGCCGAGATGTCCGGTACCACGGCGACCCGCGCCGGTACGGCCACCAGCAGCACGGTGATCAGCGCGCCGGCCCCGGCGGCCACGGCCAGCGCGATCCAGCCCAGCGTCCCGCCGTCCGCTGCCCGCCCGGCACGGACGTCCGCCGTGCCGGTGGTGCCGGGACCGGCGGTCGGGACGGTGCCGGTGGCGGACGAACCCGCCGCCGCGGCCGCGCTGTCCGCGCCGCCGGTCGACGAGCCGCTCGCGGCGTCGGAGGAGGCGGCCCGGGAGTCCCCGGCAGTGCTGTCGGGCTCGGCCGGACCGCGCGCCCGCAGGCGCTGCGCGCAGACCGCGCCGAGCACCGTGGACGTGGCGGCGATCCAGGTTGCCCAGATCAGACTGGCCGTCCAGGCTGTCGCGGCGGCCGCCCCGTCAGGAGGCGGAGCCCAGTTGATGATGCCGAGCCCGTAGCCGAAGCCCAGCTGCGCGGCACCCGCACCGGCCGCGACGCCGAGCGCGGTCGTGATCGATCCTCCCCAGCCCCTGGCCATGCCGGGGAGCGTAACGTCCCGTGGTCGGCGCGGCGAGTGGTGACGGTCGACCGTCACGCTGCGCGGTTGGTCGGGCCGGGTACGGTCGCCGATGACCGAGAGGCCGCAGGTTTCCCGGCGGACCCGGGGAGCGGTGGGCGATGACGGACGGCAACACGAAGCCCAGCACGGGGCACGACCGGGTGACGCTGGTGCTCGGCGGTGGGTTGGCGACCGTGCTGCTCGCCGCGATCGGCGCGACGACCGGTTGGATCCTGGCCGGCGAGGACGACCGGCGGGCCACGTCGACGGCGGGTGCGAGCGCCACGCCGACCACCCGCCCGGTCACGGCCACGTCGTCACGGTCCACGCCGCCACGGTCCACCCCGTCGCGTCCGGTCGCCACCGGGCCGACCGTGCCGAACCTGGTCGGCCGCGACTTCGACGACGCACGGGACGACCTCGAGGAGCGGGGGCTGCGGTGGCGCCTCGTCTTCCAGGGTGGCAGCGGGCGGGCCGTGGAGCGCACCTACCCCAAGGCCGGCACGGCGGTCAGCCCGGGGCGGACGATCACCCTGTACGTGAGCGGCCCGCCGCCGGTCGTACGGGTGCCCGACGTGGTGGAGGACGACTGCGCCGAGGCGGCCGAGGAGCTCGCCGGAGAGGGGTTCCGCGTCGTGTACACGCTGCGCCGCAGTGGCCCGGTGCGCAAGCAGGAGCCGCCCGGCGACAGCCAGGCTCCGTGGGGCGACCCGGTCGCCCTGTGGTGCGGTGATCCCGCCGACGGCAAGCCGTCGCCGAACCCGTGACGCGCTGATCCCGGCCGATTCCCCTCCGTCCAGCTAGGTTGACGTCAGGCCGCGAGCGGAGGACGTGCGATGAGCGACGATCGTCAGGAGCCACCCGCCGGAGAGCACGACGACCGGACCCGGCCGCTGCCCCCGACCGGTGGCGAGCCCGCCGACCGTACCCAGCGGTTGCCGCGACCGGAGGACCGGCGACCGCTGGGGGCGTCCGGCGACGAGACCCGGCCGATGCCCGCCGACCGCACCGCGCCGATGGACCGCACCGCGCCGATACCGCCGGAGGCGCGTGGCCCGGCGGCGTGGTCGGGGCGGGCCGGGGTACCACCGCCGCGGCCCACCGAGTACCGGGAGACCACCGAGTGGTACGCCGAGGACCAGGGGGGCCGCCGCTGGTGGCTGCCGATCCTGTGGGGCGTGCTCGTCCTGCTCCTGCTCGGCGCGCTCGGCGCCGGCCTGTGGTTCGCCCTGGCCGCCGACGACGACGAGCCGATCGGTCCCGAGCCCTCGCCCTCGGTGTCGGTGACCCGGGCCTCTCCCACGACGGCCGCGCCGACGACCTCGGCCGCGCCGACGACCGCCTCCCCGTCGCCGTCGCCGACCGAGGCGGGTGAGGTGCGCATGCCGCCGGTGGTCAACCTGCCGCTGGCGACCGCCCGCGCCATCCTCGACCGCGCCGGGGTGGATTACCGCATCGAGTACCGGACGTCCGACCGGCCCGCCGGGACGGTGCTGGACACCGAGCCGGACGCGGGCGACCTGGTGGGGGAGGACGAGGAGGTCACCCTGGTGGTGTCCCGACCCGAGCCGTCACCGACCACCGCCACGCCGAGCCCGGAGCCGACGCCCACCGCCTGAGCGGACGCCGCTCACCACATTCGGCGTCTCGTGCCGACCAGGCCCAGCCCGGCGAGCGAGATGGCCAGTCCGAAGATCCCGGACCAGAACAGGGAGCGCCGGACGTCGTCCGGTGAGTGCGACGCCGCCTGGGCGCCACCCCCGCCGGCGGCCGGCCCGGCTTCGGCCGGCGGAACCTCGGTGGGTACGCCGAGATCCCCGACGGGGGCGTCGGGATCCGGGTCGCCCCCGAATCCGTGGACCGGCTCCTCCTCGACCACGGTGATCTCCGGGGCGGGGACCGGCGTGGTCAGTCGGGTGGAGGAGAGGGCGGGGTCGCGTACCACGACCACGAGGGTGGTTGCGGCGCCGACGAGCGCCAGGAGTCCGAAGGCGTAGGCGATACGGGAGCGGTGCCGCCGCACGGCGGGCTGATTGACCATGGCCATCCCAGGTTCGGGGTCCTGGTCGCGCGGGGTGGAGCCGCCGGGGTGGGCGTACCGCTGATTCTATGGCCGCGGCACGCCCTCCGGCGGCGGATCGCGGGAGGTCAGCCCACCCGGACGGGGGTACGGGTGACCGGCCGGCGCACCGTCCGAACGGTGTGCGGCCGGTGCTGGGGAGCGGCCTGGACCTGGTGCAGGCCGTCCCGCTGGACGAAGATCGATCGCCGGCTGACCGCGTCCCCCGATGCGTTCAACTCGTAGCCTTCGAGCCAGAGCCAACCGTCGTAGGTCGGCCAGTCGAGGACCCGGATCACCCGGAAGGTGATGGGCCGGAGGAACTGGACACTCGCCGCGCGAGTCACGTGCAGTACGTCACCGGAGCGGGGAAGCACATGGGCTCCTGGGAGGGAAGGCCGGCGGACGGGCCGGCGGGAGCTTGATCGGGGGACGTCTCTGGTCCGGCCTCGGGGTCGTGCCCTCGGGGAACCGGTGGTGCTGGTGGTGGTCGGGCCGTACCCGCTGGTGGCGCGCCGCCACCCGACCAACACCCGGCTGCTCCGGGTCTCGCTCCCGCCGCCGCAGCCTTCGGGCGTGCAGCGGTGGGGTCCTCATCCCGGGGCAGGTCTGGTTGCCGTGGCGCGGGTGCGCCCACCGCCTCGCGTCCCACTGGTGGTGATCTCACCACGGCGGGGGATCGGACGGAGACGGTGAGTGACCCGTGCCATACGGACAGAGTGCATCAGCGGCGTGCGACATGCAAGTTGCACGTCGACTTTGCCGATACGCGAGCGGCTCGCGCAATGCAACGCTTGAAGCCGTTCGCATTCGGACGGCACACTGAGGACCGGTTTCGCCCGTCGCGGCCGGTCGACGACCGGCACCACCCCACCCCGCCGCGAACGCCCGTCCTTCGGCGCTCCTGCCGGCGCGACGACACGGGTGGGCGGTGTGTCGAGGTGGAGGGGGACGGGGTTGGCCAGCAGCCGGCGGTCCGACCAGCAACCGAGGTGTCGCCGTGAGTGCGAGGAGTGAGCCGGGTCGCCGCCCCGCGGTCCCCGGTCGTGGCGTGAGCGCGGGGTGGTGCCATGACTGAGCGGCGGAGCCCGACGATCCGTCGCCGACGGCTCGGCGCGGAGCTGCGCCGGCAGCGCGAGGCGGCGGGCATCACCATCGAGGCGGTCGCGGAGCAGCTCGAATGCTCGGCGTCCAAGGTCTCGCGCATCGAGACGGGCCACACCACGGCGACGCCGCGTGACGTCCGGGACATGCTCCGGATCTACGGCGTGGTGGGCGCCGAGAGCGACGAGCTGGTGCAGATCGCCCGGGAGGCCCGGCAGAAGGGCTGGTGGCATCCGTACAGCACGGTGCTGGTCGGGGCGTACGTCGGGCTGGAGGCGGCCGCCAGCTCCATCCGGGCGTACGAGCAGCAGGTCGTGCCCGGGCTGCTGGAGACCGAGGAGTACGCGAGCGCGATGATCCGCGCCGCCCGACCCGACTTCACGCCGGAACAGGTCGCACAACGTGTCCGTGTCCGGCTGGGTCGACAGTCGTTGCTGACTCAGGATGATCCGGTCGATCTGTGGGTGGTGCTCGATGAGGCGGTGGTGAGCCGGCCGGTTGGCGGGGACGCAGTGATGCGTGACCAGCTCAAACGGCTGGTGGAAGTGGCCGAGCTGCCGAACGTGACGTTGCAGATCCTGCCTTTCGAGGTGGGGGCGCACGCCGGCATGGACGGCACCTTCACGATCCTGAGCTTCCCCGAGCCCGGTGATCCGGATGTCGTGTACGCGGAGAACGCCACGGGTGGGCTCTTCCTCGAGAAGAGCGACGAACTGCAGAAGTACAGCTTCATCTTCGATCACATCCGCGCGGCGGCCATTCGTCCGGAGGAGTCCATCGCACACATCGCGAAACTGGTAGAGGAGCCGCTGTGGAAATGGCGACCAAGGAGTTCCCCGTGGACCTGACGCAGGCCACCTGGTTCAAGAGCTCGAAGAGCGGGCCGAACTGCGACAACTGCGTGGAGGTGGCGTACGTGACGGGGGCGGTCGGCGTGCGGGACTCGAAGGACAAGTCGGGTCCGGCCCTGATCTTCAGCCCGGGTGGGTGGCGTTCCTTCGTCACCGGCGCCCGGGGTGGCGGCTTCCACCGGGACTGACCGACGACCCTGTGTCCCCGTCCGGCGCGGACCGGACGGGGACATCGGCATGCCCTGACCCGCCGCCGGTGGGCGGCGCCGTGCACGACCGCGCGTGTCCCCGTCGCCACATCGGTCCCGTCTCGTTGAACCGGTCGGTACGGCGTTGGTCGACAACCGCCGCACGGATCGGCGACCGAGCGAGGCAGGCGAGACGGATGACGACGATCGGGTCAGAGAACCTCACCAACGGACCGGGCAAGCCGGAGCGGTTCGGGGGCAAGTACCGGGGGGCGCGCCGGGACACCGTGCTGACCGAGGTCGTGTCGTCGGACGCCGAGGTCGGTGAGCGGGAGGCGCCCGCTCCGGAGCCCGCCGGCCCGCCGCTCACCCTGCCCTCGCTGGACCCGAACCCGCTGACCGAGCCGTCCTACCCGCCCGGCGGCTGGCGGCCGGAATCCCACGAGTCGCTCGTCGACCACCCGCTGCTGCGTGGCCTGCTGATGGAGTTGCCGCCGAAGGGCAGCGTGCCCCCGCCGGGCTGGCTGGACCGCTGGTTCGAGGCGACCCGGGCCATCCTCGAACTGCTATACGTGCAGGGCTCCGGCCGGTCGCGCTGACCCGGGCCGGGCCGGGGGCGTCGCCCGCTCCACCAGGCGGTTGTGGCGCAGGGCGTGACGGACGCCGATCACGACGACGCCGAGCGCGCCGACGGTGATCGCGGGACCGGTCGCGCCGTCGCCGGTGAGCACGCCGGGAGCGAGCGCGGCGGCCAGCGCCGGGAGGATCGCCAGGCCGGTGAGCTGCACCGGGAGCCCGACCAGCGGATGAGCCGCGGCGGCGCGCAGGCCGTGCGGGGCGGGGGTGGCCGGCGCCGCCGCGAAGGCACCGGCGCCCGCCCACAGGCGGCGGACGCGGCGGACGGCGCAGGCCGCGACCGCGATCGCCGGGACCACGGCGAGGCCCAGCCCGGCGGCGGCCCGGTCGGCCGGGGACGAGCCGCCGCCGGAGAGGCCGACGACCAGCACGGTCGCCGTGAGGACGAGGCCGGTCGCGGTCAGGGCGAGCACCCGGCCGGCCTGCCGGCGCAGGTCGCGGGCGTACGTCGCCCCGGGCAGCCGGTCCGCGAGCCAGCCGGCGGCCAACCACACCACGGCGAGCGGAAGCAGGACGACGAGCTGACTCTCCATGGTGCACAGCCTTGCCCGATCCGGCGTCGCGCGGATCCGGGCCGGTCCCCCGTTGACCCCGTAACCCGGCCCCGTAGGGGTCATCCTGCCGGTGTTATGGACAACTCGACATGTTCAGTTCGCGGTTCATCGCGCTCTACCCTCAGCTCGATCGGCGGTCATCGATTCACTCGCCACGAGCGGGTGGACGGTCGACGGCCGTTCGGAGGGAGGTAGGAGATGGGTATCCCACGCAGGTCCGTCCTGGTCGGGGTGGCCGCGCTGGCCATGGTGGCCACCGCGACACCGGCTCTCGCCGCCGAGCCGGTGGGTACGGTCCTCAGCGCCGGCGGCGCCACCGCCGTCCGGGACAGCTACATCGTCGTCTTCAAGGACAGCGCGGTGAGCCGGGCGGCCGTCGGGTCGTCGCTGAACCGGCTGGTCGGCAAGCACGGCGGCACCGTGGCCCGGACGTACAGCGCGGCCCTGCGCGGTGCCGAGCTGCGGATGAGCGCGCAGGCGGCCGCCCGGATGGCCGCCGACCCGGCGGTGGCGTACGTCGAGCAGAACCACACCGTGACGATCGCCGGTACCCAGACGAACCCCCCGTCCTGGGGCCTCGACCGGATCGACCAGCGGAACCTGCCGCTGAACAGCTCGTACACGTACCCGAACACGGCGGGCAACGTGACGTCGTACGTCATCGACACCGGCATCCGGACGACGCACTCCGACTTCGGCGGCCGGGCGACCTGGGGCACCAACACCGCCGACAGCAACAACACCGACTGCAACGGCCACGGCACGCACGTCGCCGGCACCGTCGGCGGTACGGCGTACGGCGTCGCCAAGGCCACCCGACTGGTGGCCGTCAAGGTGCTCAACTGCCAGGGCAGCGGCACCAACGCCGGAGTCGTCGCCGGCATCGACTGGGTCACCGCGAACGCGGTCAAGCCCGCCGTCGCCAACATGAGCCTGGGTGGCGGGGCGAACACGTCCGTCGACAACGCCGTGATCAACTCGATCAACTCCGGCATCACGTACGCGGTGGCCGCCGGCAACGGCGACTTCCTCGGCAACCGGCAGAACGCCTGCAACTACTCCCCGGCCCGCGCCGCGCCGGCGATCACCGTCGGTGCCACCCAGAACAACGACGCCGCCGCCAGCTTCTCCAACTTCGGCACCTGCGTGGACATCCTGGCGCCGGGCGTGAGCATCACGTCCGCCTGGCACACCAACGACACCGCGACGAACACGATCAGCGGCACCTCGATGGCGTCGCCGCACGTCGCCGGCGCCGCGGCGCTGGTGCTCTCGGCCAACCCGTCGTGGACCCCGCAGCAGGTCCGGGACTACCTGGTCACCAACGCCACCCCGAACGTGGTCACGAACCCGGGCACCGGCACCCCGAACCGGCTGCTCTACGTGGTCAACGGCGACACCCCGCCGCCGCCCAACGACTTCTCGGTCTCGGTGTCGCCGACCTCCGGCTCCACCGCGCCCGGCGGCTCCGTCACCGCGACCGTGGCCACCGCCACCACCAACGGTTCCGCCCAGTCGGTGAGCCTCTCGGCCAGCGGTCTGCCGTCCGGCGCCACCGCCACGTTCAACCCGGCGACGGTCACCTCGGGCGGGTCGTCGACGCTGACCATCAGCACCTCGGCCAGCACCCCGGCCGGCACGTACCCGGTGACCGTGACCGGCACGGCCGCCTCCGGCACCCGGACCGCGACGTACACGCTGACGGTCACCGGCACCGGCGGCGGTTGCTCCGGCACGAACGGCAGCGACGTGGCGATCCCGGACACCGGCGCGACGGTGGCCAGCACGATCACGATCTCGGGCTGCAACCGGAACGCCTCGGCGACGTCGACGGTCGCGGTGAACATCGTGCACACCTACCGCGGTGACCTGGTCATCGACCTGGTCGCCCCGGACGGCTCGTCCTACCGGCTGAAGAACAGCAGCTTCTGGGACGGCACGGACAACGTCAACGCCACCTACACCGTGAACCTGTCGAGCGAGGCGGCGAACGGCACCTGGCGACTCCAGGTGCGGGACGTCTACTCCGGCGACACCGGCTACATCAACACCTGGACGCTGACCCTCTGAGACCTGGTTCCCACGGGCCGAGGCCCCTTCCGGAGCACCGGGAGGGGCCTCGTGCCGTCCGGGGACGGCTGGTCAGACCGCGAAACCGGCGGGGCGCTTGGTGGCGGGGGCGGGTGGCTCCGCCTTCCACACCCCGGTCTTCTGCGCGGCCAGCCGGGCGAGGTACACCGGGTTGAGGATCACGTACCGGCGCCAGAGGCGCTTCGGCTCCAGGCCGAGCCGCCAGAACCATTCGAGGCCGGCCCGCTGCATCCACGGCGGCGGCTGCTTGAGCAGGCCGGCGTGGTAGTCGAAGGCCGCTCCGACCGCCATCAGCGGCATGTCGAGCAGCGGCCGCATCGCGTACGCGAAGACCTCCTGGCGGGGGCAGCCAAGCCCGACCAGGACGAGCCGGGCCCCGCTGGACTTGATGCGGTCGGCGATCTCGGCGTCCTCGCCGGGCTGGACGGCGCGGAACTTGGACGGCTCCACCCCGGCAATCTTCAGGGCCGGGAACATCCGCTCCAGCGCCGGGATCAACCTGGCGAGGGTCTCCTCGGTGGACCCGTACAGGTAGACCGGCAGCCCCTCCTCGGCGAAGCGGCGGAGCACGTGCAGGGTCAGCGTCGGGCCGTAGACCCGCTCGGTCAGGCCCGCGCCGTGCAGCAGGTTGAGCGCCCAGCGCACCGGCTGCCCGTCGGGGGTGACCAGGTCGAACGAATTGAGCCGGGCGTTGTGCGCGGGGTCGAGCACCCCGGTCATCACGCCGTGCACCGCGAGGGCGGTGAGTGCCAGCGGCCGGCGCTCGTGCGCCGCCGCGACGACCGCCTCGGTCGCCTCGGCGTAGTCGGTGGCGTCGACCAGGACACCGAGGACGTTCCGCTTGCCGCGACCACTCATGCCTGGGGCACCCACTTGTCCACGTTGGCCTCGTAGATCTCACGGAGGATCATCGGCACGTCGTAGCTGATCTTCCAGTTCGGGTAGTGCTCCTCGAACCGGGCCATGCTGCTGACGTACCACTGGTGGTCGCCGGTCCGGGCCTTCTCGACATAGTTGATCCGCGCCTCGCGGCCGGCGATCTCCTCGGCGATCCGGAACGCCTCGATGTGCGAGGTGTTCGAGTGCCGGCCGCCACCCAGGTTGTAGACCTGAGCCGACCGCGGCTCGCGGAAGAACGCCTCGAAGGCGGTCAGCACGTCACGGGAGTGGATGGCGTCCCGAACCATCTTTCCCTTGTAGCCGAAGAGGTTGTACGTCCGGCCCTCCATGACGCAGCGCATCAGATAGGCCAGGAAGCCGTGCAGCTCGGCTGCCGAGTGGGCGGGACCGGTCAGGGTGCCGCCCCGGAAGCAGGCGGTCTTCATGTCGAAGTACCGGCCGTACTCCTGGACCATCACGTCGGCGGCCACCTTCGAGGCTCCGAAGATCGAGTGCAGCGACTCGTCGATCGACATGTCCTCGGGGATGCCCTCGTAGTACGGATGGTCCGTGGGCAGCTCGTACCGGGTCTCCAACTCGACCAGTGGCAGGCTGTTCGGACGATCGCCGTACACCTTGTTGGTCGAGCAGTGGATGAAGGCCGCGTCGATCGCGTACTGGCGGGTGTTCTCCAGGACGTTGAGGGTGCCGCCGGCGTTCACGTCGAAGTCCGTGAACGGCTCCTTGGCGGCCCAGTCGTGGCTCGGCTGCGCGGCGCTGTGGATCACGACCGCGATGTCGGAGCCGTACTTCTTGAAGATCTTCTCCAGGCCGGCACGGTCCCGGATGTCCACCGAGTAGTGGGTGTAGGCGTCGCCCAGGTCGGCGGTGAGGCGGGCCAGACTCCAGGACGTCGAACCATCCTTGCCGAAGAAGTACTGCCGCATGTCGTTGTCGATACCGACCACGTCGAGCCCGAGGCCGGCGAAGTGCCGGACCGCCTCGGAGCCGATCAGCCCGCCCGACCCGGTCACGAACGCGACACTCACACGACACCCCATCGTCCGTCGGTGGCAGAAACCATCGGAGCATAGCGTGACGTACGACATGCCCCGATACGCCACGAGGGCCCCGCTAGCGCGGAGCCCTCGTCATGGTGGGGAAGGGGGGAGTTGAACCCCCACGCCCTTTCGGGCACACGGACCTGAACCGTGCGCGTCTGCCATTCCGCCACTTCCCCGTGGCTTCGACCCGGAACACTGTACTGCGTCCGACCCACCGTCTCCAGCGGGCCCGGCCATCCTACGCGGCTCCCGGTCGTTGCCGCGAACCGTTACCCTGTGTGGCGGTTACCGTTCGCGGCGGACGAAAGACTAGCACGACGAAATCGGCCCGGCCGAACGGGCCGCCGCCATCCGGCCGAGCGGCGTGTGAGCTGCGCGCGCGCCGGCCGGATACCATCATGTCCTCGGGACCCGAGGAGGAGCCGGTGAGCGTGCTGCAACGCTTCGAGAAGCGTCTGGAAGGCCTGGTCGAAGGGGCCTTTGCCAAGGTCTTCAAAGGGGTGGTCCACCCCGTGGAGATCCTCAACGCCATGCAGCGGGAGGCCGAGGCGCACAAGGCGATCCTGGCCGGTGGGCGCACGTTGGTGCCCAACCGCTACGTGATCGATCTCTCGCCGTACGACCACAGCCGTCTGGCGCCGTACGCCGCCGCGCTGGCCCAGGAGCTGGCCCAGTCGCAGGCGGAGTTCATCGGCGAGCAGGCGTGGACGGTCTACGGCGACGTGATCGTCGAGATCGAACGGGGTGAGGGCCTCGACACCGGCATGTTCCGGGTCACCGCCGAGGTCTACACCGGCGGCGAGGTCGCCCCGGCGCCCGCCCCGGGCTACGACGCCGGCCCGCCGGCGTACCCCGCGTACGACCAGGGCGGCGGCTACGGCCAGCCGCCCGGCCACGGCGGCGGCCGCAACGTGCGGCTCGTCTCCGGTGACGGGCGCACCTACCCGCTCCAGATGGGCTCGACCGTCATCGGCCGCGGCGACCAGGCCAACCTGCGCCTGCCCGATGTCGGCATCTCCCGCCGGCACGCCCGGCTCGACTTCGACGGCGGTCAGGTCGTGCTGACCGACCTCGGCTCGACCAACGGCACGATGGTCAACGGCCAGCGGGTCTCCGCCGTCGCCCTCAACCCCGGTGACATGATCCAGCTCGGCACCACGACGCTGACCTTCCGCGTGGACGGCTGATCCGCCTTGCCGGAACTCGTCATCACCGTCGCCCGGTTCGGGTTCCTGATCCTGCTGTGGATCTTCGTGTTCACGGTGGTCGGAGTGATCCGCCGCGACCTCTTCGCGGGGGCCCGGTCGGGCCGGCTGGTGGCGGCGCCCCGCGGCGTCGGCGCCTCCCTGGGGCAGCCGTCGAAGCCGGCCAAGGTGAAGCGGGGACGGGCGGCGCACCAGCTGGTGGTGACCGCCGGCCAGCTGGCCGGCACCCGCATCACGCTCGGCGAAGCGCAGATCACCATCGGTCGCGCCGAGGACTCCACCCTCGTCATCACCGACGACTACGCCTCCGCGCGACACGCCCGGCTGGTGCCGCGCGACGGGCAGTGGTTCGTCGAGGACCTGGGTTCGACTAACGGCACGTACCTGGATCGCGCTAAGGTCACCGGACCAACCCCCGTCCCCCTCGGCGTGCCGATCCGGATCGGCCGCACTTCACTCGAATTACGGCCATGACTCTGACCCTGCGCTATGCGGCCCACAGTGACCGCGGTCTGATCCGAGACGGTAACCAGGATTCCGTCTACGCCGGGCCGCGGCTGCTCGCCGTGGCCGACGGCATGGGCGGCATGGCTGCCGGTGACGTCGCCAGCAACATCGTCATCGGTGCCATGGCGCCACTCGACGAGGACGTCCCCGGTGACGCCCTGGTCGACGCGCTCCGCTCGGCCGTCAACAACGCCACCCAGCAGCTCCGCGAGACCGTGGACGCCAACCCCCAGCTGGAGGGTATGGGCACCACGCTCACCGCGATCCTCTTCTCCGGCAGCAAGCTGGGCATGGTGCACATCGGTGACTCGCGGGCGTACCTGCTGCGCCAGGGCGAGTTCGCCCAGATCACCAAGGACGACACGTACGTCCAGATGCTCGTCGACGAGGGCCGGATCAGCGCCGAGGAGGCGAGCAGCCACCCGCAGCGGTCGCTGCTGACCCGGGCACTCGACGGCCGGGACATCGACGCGGAGTACTCGGTCCGTCAGGTGCTTCCCGCCGACCGCTACCTGATCTGCAGCGACGGTCTGTCCGGCGTGGTCAGCGCGGACACCATCGCCGAGACCATGCGCGAGTACACCGATCCGCAGCAGTGCGTCGAGCGGCTGGTGCAGCTCGCGCTGCGCGGCGGCGGCCCCGACAACATCACCGTGATCATCGCCGACGCGACCGACCAGGACATCGTCGAGGCGAGCCCGATCGTCGGCGGTGCCGCTTCCCGGGACCGGGGCATGGCCACGTCCGCCGACGTCTCCACGCCGGCGGCCCGCGCCTCGGCGCTCTCCGCACCACGGCCGGCCGCGCCGGAGGAGCCGGCGGCCAGCGCCGACGACGAGCCGGAGCGCCGCCGGCACCGGCCGGTGCGCGCCGCGGCGATGACGCTGGCGCTGCTCGTCCTGCTGGGCGGGGCGGTGTTCGGCGGGTGGAGCTACACGCAGCGGCAGTACTACGTGGGGGCCACCGAGGAGGGCCAGGTCGCCGTCTTCCGCGGCATCCAGGGTCAGATCGCCGGCATGGACCTCTCCACCGTGCACTCCACCAGCCCGGCCGACCTGGAGGACCTGACGCTCGCCGCGCAGGAGCAGGTCAAGCAGGGCATCCCGGCGAAGAGTGAGCCGGACGCGGAGCGCCGCCTGGCCGAGCTGACCGCCGACACGCCGACGAACCCCAACCTGAAGCCGACCTGCCCGCCGAGCCCGACCCCGAGTGCGGTCGCCGTCACGGCCACCCCGACGCCGACCGTGGCGCCGGGAACGGCCACGCCCACCGCCAGCGCGGCGCCGACCACGCCGGCCGCGACCGGGCTGCCGGCGGCCCCGACCACCACGCCCGACGCCCTGCCCTCGGACCCGGTCACGCCGACCGTCGACCCGGCCGCCTGCCGGTCGCCCGAGTGAGCGTCGGCTCGACCCGTCAGGACGTTCCGTGACCGCAGCGGCCACCCCGGCATCCCCGCCCGCCACCGCGGGCGGGCAGCCCGGTGTACGCCTGGCCCGGTCCCGGCGCAACGCCGAGCTGTCCCTGCTGCTGGTCGCGATGGTGCTGGTCGCCGCGTACGCGGCGATGGTCGAGGCGAACGTGCTCGAAACCGTCACCCCGGACTTCTGGGTGCCGGCCGCCGCGCTCAGCGCGGTCTTCCTCGCGCTGCACGTGGCGATCCGGTTCCTGGCCCCCTTCGCCGACCCGGCCCTGCTCCCGGCGGTCGCACTGCTCAACGGTCTCGGAGTCGGGTTCCTCCGCCGGCTCGACCTGGCCCGGGCCACCCCCGCCGAGCGGGCCGACCTGGCGATCTTCGCCGGTACCGGGGGCCGGCAGCTCGCCTGGACGCTGGCCTCGGTGGTCCTCGCCGCCGGGCTGCTCCTCGTGGTCCGCGACCACCGCTCGATCTCCCGCTACGCGTACACCCTGGGGCTCGCCGGCATCGTGCTGGTGATGATCCCGGCGGTGCTGCCGTCGAGCATCTCGGAGATCAACGGCGCCAAGCTCTGGGTCCGCGTCGGCGGCTTCTCCATCCAGCCCGGCGAGTTCGCCAAGCTGGCCCTGCTCGCCTTCTTCGCGTACTACCTGGTCCGTAAGCGGGAGGTGCTCTCGCTGGCCAGCCGCCGGATCCTCGGCGTCGACTTCCCGCGCGGACGGGACCTGGGCCCGGTCGTGGTGGTCTGGCTGATCAGCCTCCTGGTCCTCGTCTTCGAGAAGGACCTGGGCACCTCGCTGCTGTACTTCGGCATGTTCGTGGTGACGCTGTACATCGCCACCGAGCGGGTCAGCTGGCTGCTCATCGGTCTCGTGCTCTTCTTCGGCGGCGCCTACCTGGCGTACGTGCTGGGCAGCACCGTCGGCGGACCGTTCGCCAACTTCTACCTGCGGGCCGAGATCTGGCTGGACCCGTTCGCCGACCCGTACGAGGACGGCTACCAGCTCGTGCAGGGTCTGCTCGCCCTCGGCACGGGTGGCCTCTTCGGGGCCGGGCCCGGCGGCGGCCAGCCGCTCAAGCTGCCCGAGGTGCAGAACGACTTCATCTTCGCCGGCATCGGAGAGGAGATCGGACTCTTCGGCCTCTCCGCCCTCCTGGTGATCTACCTGCTGATCGTCGAGCGGGGGCTGCGCGCCGCCCTGGCCGTGCGCGACTCGTTCGGCAAGCTGCTCGCCGGTGGCCTGGCGTTCACGCTCGGCCTGCAGGTCTTCGTGATCGTCGGCGGGATCAGCAAGTTGATCCCGCTCACCGGCCAGACCACCCCCTTCCTCTCCGCCGGTGGCTCCTCGCTGATGGCGAACTGGCTGCTCATCGCGGTCCTGCTCCGGGTCTCCGACGGCGCCCGCCGGCCGGTGACCGGCGGCGGCGGGGTGACCCGGCCGGCGGGTGGTCCGCCGGAGCAGCTGCACGGTGCCCCCACGGAGGTGATCAAGCCGTGAACGCACCCCTGCGCCGCGTCGGCGTCGTCGTGATCGTCCTGTTCGGGCTGCTCTTCGCGAACCTGAACTGGATCCAGGCCTACAAGGCGGACGAGTACCGCAACAGCGACTACAACGGTCGGGTCCAGGTCGCCGAGTACAAGCGCAAGCGCGGCAACATCGAGGCCGGCGGTACGGCGTTCGCGGTCAGCAAGGAGACCAGCGGCGAGCTGACCTACCTGCGCACGTACCCGGGCGGGGCGCAGTACGCCCACGTCCTCGGGTACAAGCCGGTCAACCTGGCCGACCGCGGCATCGAGAAGTCGGAGAACGACTTCCTCGCCGGCACCAGCGACCAGCTGATCGCCAACCGGGTCAAGGACCTGTTCACCGGCGACCAGACCGCCGGCGGCAACGTGCTCCTCACCATTTCGAAGCGGGCGCAGGACGTCGCGTTCAAGCAACTGCGCGACAACCGCAACGGCGTGACCAAGGGCGCGGCCATCGCGATCGACCCGCGTACCGGTGCGGTGCAGGCGCTGGTCTCCATGCCGAGCTTCGACCCGAACCCGCTGGCCAGCCACGACACCGACGAGGCCGCGGCCGCGTTCAACGAGCTGGAGCGGAACCCGGACGGCCCGCTGAAGAACCGGGCGCTCGGCGAGGTGCTTCCCCCGGGCTCGACCTTCAAGATCGTGGTGGCCGCCGCCGCCCTGGAGAACGGGGTCACCCAGGAGACCCAGATCCCCGCCGGGGCCAGCTACACCCCGCCCACCTCCGGCACGCCGATCCGCAACGCCGCCCAGTCGATCTGCCCCGAGTCGCAGGTCCCCCTCAAGGAGGCGGTCCGCGAGTCGTGCAACACCGGCTTCGCCCAGCTCGGCGTCCGGCTCGGTGCCGACGCCATCAAGGAGAAGGCCCGGCAGTTCGGCTTCGAGCAGGACGACCTGACCGTGGGGCGGCTCGGTGAGGGTGGCCACCCGGTCGCGGCCAGCCGGACCGGCAGCATGGAGAACGCCGACGGCGGCGACGACCCGGCGGCGCTCGCCCAGTCCTCCATCGGGCAGCGCGACGTGCGGATGACCCCGCTCCAGGGCGCCCTGATCGCGGCGACCGTGGCCAACGGCGGCAGCCAGATGCGGCCGTACCTGGTCCGCCAGCTCCTCGGCCCGGACCGCACCACCGACTACTACACCGCCCGGCCGCGCGAGCTGCGCAAGCCGGTGAGCGGCCAGGTCGCCGCCGACCTGCGCGAGATGATGGTGAGCGTCGTCGAGGACGGCACCGGCCGGAACGCGCGGATCAGCGGCTACACGGTCGGCGGCAAGACCGGCACCGCCCAGTCCGGCCCGAACACCCGCGACCACGGCTGGTTCATCGGCTTCGCGCTGGACAAGGACGGCAACCCCGTCTCGGCGGTCTGCGTCCTGCTGGAGGAGGCCGGCGACGGCGGCAGCGCCGAGGCGGCCCGGATCGGTGGCCAGATCATGCGGGCGGCGATCGCCGATCCGGGGAGCCGTTGACATGCTCAGCCCCGGGGTGAAGCTCGGCAACCGCTACCGGCTCGACGAGCGGATCGCCAGCGGCGGCATGGGCGACGTCTGGCGCGGCACCGACCAGGTGCTCGGCCGGACGGTCGCCGTGAAATGCCTGCTCCCGGCCCTGCTCGACGACCCGGACTTCGCCGAGCGGTTCCGCGGCGAGGCGCGGACGATGGCCACCATCAACCACCCCGGGGTGGTCGACGTCTACGACTTCGGCAGCGACCAGCAGATCGCCTTCCTGGTGATGGAGTACGTGGAGGGCGATGCGCTCTCGGCGACCCTCAGCCGGGTCGGGCGGCTCACCCCGGCCCGGACGATGGCGCTGGTCGCCCAGGCCGCCGACGCGCTGCACGCCGCCCACGTCAAGGGCATCGTGCACCGCGACGTGAAGCCCGGGAACCTGCTCGTCCGGCCGAACGGCACCCTGGTGCTCACCGACTTCGGCATCGCCCGCTCCGACCTGGTCGCCCAGCTCACCGCCGCCGGGTCGGTGCTCGGCACCGCCTCGTACATCTCGCCGGAGCAGGCCATCGGCGGGGTCGCCACCCCCGCCTCGGACGTGTACGCGCTCGGCGTCGTCGCGTACCAGTGCCTCGCTGGCCGGCGGCCGTTCGAGGGCGACAACCCCCTCGAGATCGCCATGCGGCACGTCCAGGAGACGGCCCGGCCGCTTCCCGCCGACATCCCGCCGCAGGTGCGCACCGTGGTCGAGCGGGCCATGGCGAAGGACCCGGCGGCCCGCTGGCCGAGCGCGGCGGCGCTGGCCGGGGTGGCCCGCCAGTTGAAGGTCCAGCTCTCCCAGGCCGCCCGCGCGTCGGGCCGGGCGAACCCGGTCTCGCCGGCGTCGCCGGCTCCCGGCCGGGCCCAGGTGCCGCCGCCGGCGACGGCCCGGCCGCCGGTGGCCCACCGTCCGCCGGCGGCCGCGTCGCCGGCACCCCGCCCGCCGGTCGCACCGCCCCGCCCGCCGGTGGTGGCGGCCACGTCGGCGCCGAGACCGCCGGCCGCGCAGCCCGTCCGGCCGCACGGCGCGGCGGCGGTGCCGTCGGCGCCGACCCGACCGGGGTACGCTCCGAAGCCCGCTCCTCCGCCGCCGCCAGCGCGCCGGTCCCGGCCCGGGATGGTGTTCCTCGTCATCCTCCTGGCCGTACTGGTACTGGTCTGCTCCGGCGTGATTTCCTACAACCTGCGGTCGTCGGCGCTGCCCGGGGAACCCGGCACGCCGGCACCGCGGACGGTGACGTCCGGCGTGCTGCGGCTCGACGGACGCGACGAACCGGCTGGGACGTCGTACCGTCGACAGCAACTGCCGCGGCCGGGCGGCGACGTGACGACGACGAGCGAAGGACGACAGACGCGATGACAGCGCAGGCCCGCCTGCTCGGTGGCAGGTACCAGGTCGGCGAGCTCCTCGGCTACGGCGGCATGGCCGAGGTGCACCGCGGTCGCGACCTGCGGCTCGGTCGGGACGTCGCGATCAAGATGCTCCGGACGGACCTGGCCCGGGACGCCACCTTCCAGATGCGGTTCCGCCGGGAGGCGCAGAACGCCGCGTCCCTCAACCACCCGGCCATCGTCGCTGTGTACGACACCGGCGAGGAGCAGGCGCCCACCGGGGAGACGCTGCCGTTCATCGTGATGGAGTTCGTCAACGGGCGGACCCTCAAGGAGGTGCTGGGCGCCGAGGGCCGGCTCCAGCCGCGGCGGGCGCTGGAGATCTGCGCCGACATGTGCGCGGCGCTGGAGTTCAGCCACCGGCACGGCATCATCCACCGGGACATCAAGCCCGGCAACGTCATGCTGACCCAGACCGGTCAGGTCAAGGTCATGGACTTCGGCATCGCGCGGGCCCTGGCCAGCGGTGCCACCACGATGACGCAGACCAGCGCCGTGATCGGCACCGCGCAGTACCTGTCGCCGGAGCAGGCTCGGGGCGAGGCGGTCGACGCCCGCTCCGACGTCTACGCCGCCGGCTGCGTGCTGTTCGAGCTGCTCTGCGGGCACCCGCCGTTCGTCGGTGACAGCCCGGTCAGCGTCGCGTACCAGCACGTACGGGAGGCGCCGCCGACGCCGAGCGACCTCAACCCGGAGGTCAACCCGGCGGTCGACGCGATCGTGCTCAAGGCCCTGTCGAAGAACCCGCTGAACCGCTACCAGAGCGCCGGCGAGATGCGCGCCGACCTGCTCCGCGCCGCCGCCGGCCGCCCGGTGCTCGCCACCCCGGTCATGCGCGAGGAGGAGACGACGCACCTCGCCCCGGCCGGCGCCGGCTACCCGCCCGCCGCGGTGGGTGGCCCGCGGACCCAGCAGATCCCGGCCCGGGTCGGCGACCCCCGCCGCCGCAAGGCGTCGTCCTGGCTGATCGCCACCTTCGCCGCGCTCGGCGTTCTCGCGGTGATCGCCCTGGTCGCCGCGCTGCTGTGGAACCGGGAACCCGCCCAGGCCATCGTCCCGATGGTGACCGGGATGAACCAGGAGGCGGCCTTCGCGGAGATCCGGAAGGCCAACCTGACGCCGGACGCCGGCGACCCCGTCTTCAACGCCACCTGCAAGAAGGGGCAGGTGACGGACCAGTCACCGGGCCCGGACGCCCGCCTGGAGCCGAGTCAGGTCGTCACGGTCCGGGTCTGCGGCGGTCCGCAGGAGGTCTCGATCCCCAACAACCTCGTCGGCGGCCAGTACGACAGCGCCGCCGAACGGCTCAAGGAACTCAAGCTCGTGCCCAAGCGGAAGGACGTCGACAACGACCAGCCGAAGGGCATCGTCGTCAAGGTGACGCCGGACTCCGGCACTGCGGTGGCGGAAGGCACCGAGGTTGTTCTCGAGGTTTCGAAGGGCAACGTCCGCGAGGTGCCGGACGTGGTGGGCGAGACCCGCGAGGACGCGGAGGACGAGCTGCGGGACGCCGGCTACAAGGTCCGGGTCCAACGGGGAGACCCGGTGCCGCCGGAGGAAGCCGGACGGGTCGTTTCGCAGGACCCGAAGGCGGGCAGCCCGCTCGCCAAGGACGGGACGGTGACGATCGTGGTGACGGTGCCGCAGGAGGAGCCGACCCAGGAGCCGACGCAGGATCCGACCTCGACCCCGACGACCCCGCCGACCACCCCGCCCCCGGGTGGCGGCGGAGGCGGCCTCCCGCTGTTCCCGACCACGCCGCCGGCTCGCCAGAGCGCCGACTGACGCGATCCACGCCGGTCATCGGGAGGACGCGCGGGATGTGCTGCGCATTTCTCGGCGGGTTCGTCCGGTGATCGCGGTTGCCGCACCCGGGGGTCACGCGTACCGGTGGCGGCGGCGCTTGGCGCGCGGGGCCGTCCTGGGCCTGACTGCGCTGCTCGTCGCCAGCCTGCCCTGGTTGTGGACGACGGCCGGCGCCCGCGGCCACGTGTACGACGAGGCCGACGCCCCCGCCGCCGACGTGGTGATCGTCCTGGGCACGGCGGTGGCGGCGGACCGGCGGCACCCGGAGAACCGGCTCGCCGGCCGGCTGGAGACCGCCGCCGAGCTGGTGCACAGCGGGCGGGCCCGGGTGGTGCTGGTGTCGGGCGACGGGGGCGGCGCGTCCGGTGACGAGCCGGCGGTCATGACCACCTACCTGACCGAACGGCTCGGTGTCGACCCGCGTCGGATCGTGGCCGACCCGTACGGCCTGGACACCTACGACAGCTGCGCACGGGCGCGTGAGGTGTACGGAGTCGAGCGGGCGCTGGTCGTCACGCAGTCCTGGCACGTCTCCCGCGCGGTGACGCTCTGCCGCCACCTCGGCCTCGACGTCGACGGGGTGATCGCCCGCTGCCCCGGCTGCGGGACCGCCCTGTTCGTCGAGAAGACGATCCGGGACTACCTGGCCAGCGGCAAGGCGGCGTGGGACGCCGTGCCGCGTCGGCCGCCCGCGGTCCACTCGCCCGCGGATTCCGGTGTCCGGGACGCGCTGACGAGCTGACCGCCCGTCAGCCGGCGCTGAAGGCGGCGCGGCGGCGGGCTTCCACCTCGGCGGCCAGCTCGGGCGCGCGCGTCAACGCCTCGGCGTACCCGCAGGAGGCCAGCCAGTTGGCCAGCATCAGGTGACCGCCCTCGGTCAGCACCGACTCGGGGTGGAACTGGACGCCCTCGATCGGCAGCGTCCGGTGCCGCATCGCCATCACCACGCCGGAGCCGGTCCAGCCGGTGACCTCCAGCTCGTCCGGCAGGGTTTCCGGCAGGACGGCGAGCGAGTGGTAGCGGGTGGCCGTGAACGGATCCGGCAGGCCGGCCAGCACGCCGACGTCGTGGTGCCGGACCTCCGAGGTCTTGCCGTGCAGCAGCTCGGGGGCACGGGCGACGGTCGCGCCGAACGCCTCCCCGATCGCCTGGTGACCGAGGCAGACGCCGAAGAGGGGCAGCGTGCCCGCGTACTCCCGGATGACGTCGAGGCAGATGCCGGCGCGGTCCGGGCTGCCCGGCCCGGGGGAGAGCAGGACGCCGTCCGCGCCGACCTTCCCGACCTCGGCGACGCTGATCTCGTCGTTGCGGCGTACCTCGCAGTCCACGCCGAGCTGGCCCAGGTACTGGACGAGGTTGAAGACGAACGAGTCGTAGTTGTCGATGACCAGGACGCGCACGGGTCACTCTTCCGGGGAGGGTGGCGGGGTGTTGTTCTCGTCGGTGTCGTACGGCAGGTCGTGCTCGTCGCCGGCGGGCGTCTCCCCGTCGGCGGGCAGCGGATCACCGGGTACGCCGGAGTCCTGGGTGACCTGCACGTCGTCGAACGGCAGCAGCGGTTCCGCCCAGGGGAAGACCACGTACCAGAGCAGCGCGACCATGGCCGCGGCCAGCAGCAGGCTGCCGGTGAGCTTGCCGGGCAGTCCGAACGGCAGTTTCCGCCAGATCCAGGCGTACATGACCCCTCAGTTCCCCAGCTCCGCCGGGCGACCCGCCGACTTGGCCTGCTTCCGGGTCAGCTTCGCGTGGATGATCAGCCGCTCGTAGTTGTCGAACTTGGGGTTGCAGGTGGTGAGGGTGAGCATCGCCGTGGTCGGCCGCGCACTGGGCTTTCCCGGCACCGGCGCCACCACCTCCACCTGCGTCGGTGTGACGATGTGGTTGCGTGTCACCTGGTAGACGTACCAGTTGTCGCGGTCCTCCACCACGATCGTGTCGCCCTCGTTCAGCTCGTCGAGCCGCCAGAAGGTGGCCCGGTTGCGGTGGCCGGCGACGGAGAAGTTGCCGACCTGGCCGGGCATGGCGCTCTTCGGGTAGTGGCCGGGTGCGTACCGGATGTCCTTCTGGGTGACGCCCTCGACGACGATCCAGTTCTTGTCCAGCTTCGGGATGTAGAGCCCGGCGATGGGCCTGCCCTGGACCGGCGTCGGCGGCTTGGCGGACGCCGACGGACCGGCGGACGGCGCGACGGTGGGATCGCCGGTCGGGCCCCAGGCCTGGGCAAGCTGCTGGCTGAGGTCGTTCTGGTGGGCGTCGACGATCGCCGACTTGCCCCAGACCTCGTACCCGGCGAACAGGAGCACCACCAGGCCGAACGTGATGAGCAGTTCCCCGGTGACGCGGATGCCGCCGCGCAGGCGGGAGCCGAGCGTCGGGCGGGTCAGCTCCGAGTAGACGCTCTTGTAGCCCTCGCCGGTCTGCTCGGGGCGCAGCTTGACGACCCGTTCGCCCCGGCGCGGCGCGGGCGGTTCCGGGGGGCCGCCGTCGCCGGCCGGCTCCTCGGTGTGGGGCGGGCGGGGGACGGCTCCCATCAGGGCGGTGAAGTCGAGCGCGGGCGCCGGCGGCGTACGGCGAGGCACCGCCGGGATCAGCGCGGTGGCGTTCGGGTCGCCGGGCGGCGCCGGAGAGGCGGGAGCGGAGTCGGTGCGCGGGTTCCCGCCGCCTCCGCCGGCACCCGGGCGCGCGGCCGTCGCGGCCGGGATGATCGCGGTCGGGGCGTCACCGGGCGGGCCGGCCCGGTCGCGGGGCGGCCGCGGGGCCTCTCGGTCGACGCCGGGGCCGGCGGTGACCGGCCGTACGTCGTTTCCGGGGCGTGGCCGCTCCACCGGCCTGGCCGCGTCGCCGGGAGCCGCGGGCCGCTGCGGGGCCGGCTCGGGCGGGACGGACGGCACGGGGCCGGGCTGCGGGGGCGTGCCGGGGCGGGCGGCCTCGGGACGGTGCCCGAACGGGTCGGGGCGGGCGGCCTCGGGGCGATGCCCGAACGGGTCGGGGCGTCGCGTGGCGTCCTGCGGTGGCGGGGGAACCGGTGCGGCCCCGGTGCCGGGCCACCGTGGCGGGGCGGCGTGACCGGGCCCGGGACCGCCGGCGAGCGGGGACGGGCGGTCCGGTGCGGGCGGCCGGGGCGGCACCATCGGCTCGGGCCATCGTCCGGCCGGCCGGTTCGCCGTGTACGGCGGTGCGCCGGACGGCTGCGGTGGCTGGTTCGGCGGGGGGCCGGGAGCCGCCGGCGGGGGCTCCGGACGGTGGGGGTCGCGGGTCGGGCGGTCGACCTTGCGAAGGAACGCCGTGGGCTCGTCGCTCCGGTCCCGGTGCCGGCCGTCCCGATCGTCCCACCAGTCGTCCGGCGTCCTGGTCACCTGGGCACCGTCGCGGAGCGCAGGGTCGTCGAGCCATCGAACGCCGGCACCGTGACGGTGGAGATGGTCTCCGAGTATCCGAGCTTGTAGGTGTCGACCAGGTCCCTGAACAACCGGACTCCCTCAGACTCGGCGAGGGCCCGCGTGAGGGCGGCGGGATCACCGATCGCTACGATCTTGAACGGAGGGGAGTACACCCGGCCGTGCAGCAGCAGGGTGTTACCGACGCAGCGTACCGCGCTGGTGGCGAGCACGCGGACGTTCATGATTGACATGGCCTCCGCGCCGCCGGCCCAGAGCGCGTTCACCACGGCCTGCACGTCGCCCTGGTGGACGACCAGGTCGTCGTTGGTCGCCCCGGCGGGGAGAGTGCCGTCCCCACGGCGCGGAGCGTCGTTGAGTTCCACGGCCACGCCGGGCCCGGTGAGCGCGGTGAAGCCGGCCGCTTCGCGGCTGGCCGCCGCCCGGTCCTGCTGCTCCTTGATCGGCCCGTCCGATTGGGCGAGGGCGGTGGTGCGGCCCTCGACCTCCTCGCGCAGCGCGGCGGCCTGCTGCTCGTTCGCCGCCACCTCGTCCCGGCGGTCCTGGATGAGCTGGTTGAGCTGGGGGCGCCGGTCCTCGCGCAGGGTCGTTCCCCCGGCGGTGGTGGCGGTCGTGGTGAAGAGCAGCCCGGCGGCTGCCGCGATCAGCGGCACGCCGATCGACCATCCGGGGCGTCGTCGCCGGGGGCGCCGCAGCAGCGCCGCGCCGGCCCGCCGGAGGGCCTTCTGCCAGGAGGCCGCGCCGGATGTGTACTCCACGGGGCGTTCCTTCCCCTCGTCACGTTGCCAACCTGTCCCGGCGACACTGCCGGCCGGCGACCCGTCCGACCCCCGATCGGGGAGGTCCGAGCACCGGAGAAGACCCTTTCGTGGCTTGGACGGGTCTTCGGGACTACGCTAGCTGTCGAACATTATTGGCCAAGGACCGTCGCCCTCGCGCCCGGTTGTCAGGCCGGACGAGGTCGTCACCCCCTCTGGAGAGCGTCGTGCCCAAGTCTCAGGTCCGCAAGAAGAAGGTGTACACCCCGCCGACGGACGTACGTCCGACGGCGACGGCGGCGACGCGCAAGCCTAGCCCGGTCTGGCTGCCCATCACGGCGGTCGCGCTCATCGTCGTCGGCATCGGCTGGCTGGTGGTCTACTACCTCTCCGAGCAGGAGTACCCGGTCATGTCGTGGGGTTACTGGAACCTCGCGGTGGGCTTCGGCGCCATGGTCGCCTCCCTGATCCTGCTCTCGCGCTGGCGCTGACCTCCCTGGATCTCCCCGTCCCGGTCGAGGCCGGGAGGAACCACGTCACTCGGCGCGGCCCCTGCCCGGCAGCGCCGGGCGGGGCCCCCTATGGTGTGCGCAGGGCGGCGTGGCCGAGGTGCGAGAAGACTCACGTTACCGCTGGGTAACCTTGCGCGTAGGCTGCACTGCATGACCGAGCGGAGCGAGGTCATCGACCGGTCCGGTCGAGGGTGCGGCAGCGGCGATCCGCCGACCGCCCCCTGATCCGGGAGCCGGTCGCCGAGCCGCTCGACGCAGCAGCAGACCGGGGAGGGCCGACTCGATGGGCAGCGTCCAGATCGTCACCACGATCGTCGCGGCCGCCATCACCGCCGTGGCGGTGTGGCTCGCCGTACGCGCGGTCATGAAGATGACGGCAGTCATCCGGCTGGGTCAGCCCGACCCGACGCGCTTCGGCGACAAGGCCACCCGGACGAAGACCATGCTGGCCGAGACCGCCGGCCACACCCGGATGCTCCGGTGGAGCGTCGTGGGCGCCGCGCACTGGTTCGTGATGGTCGGCTTCATCGTGCTGTCACTGCTCGTGCTCGAGGCGTACTTCGAGGTCGTCTCGCCGACCGGCGGGCTGCCGCTGGTCGGCGGGTGGGCCCTCTACGGTCTGGTCACCGAGTGGCTCGGCATCCTCGGCATCGTCAGCATCCTGGTGCTGATCACGATCCGGCTGAGGAACCGCCCGACCCGGCCCGGGGGTAAGTCCCGGTTCACCGGCTCGACCATGTGGCAGGGCTACTTCGTCGAGGCCATCATCCTCGCCGTCCTGATCATGGGCTTCCTCATCCGGGGCTTCAAGGTCGCCACCGACCACTTCGAGTACCCGGTCTGGGCGGCCCCGCTCAGCCACGCGGTCGGCGGCCTGCTGCCGAACTGGGACGCCGGCGTCAGCGTGGCCGCCGTCATCAAGATCGTGATCTCGATGACCTGGCTCATCGTGATCTCGCTGAACGTGACCATGGGTGTCGCCTGGCACCGCTTCCTCGCGTTCCCCAACATTTTCTTCAAGCGCAACCCGGGCCGGAAGGGCTCCGGCCTCGGCGCACTGAAGCCGATGACCAGCAACGGCAAGCCCCTCGACTTCGAGGAGGCCGACCCGGAGAAGGACCAGTTCGGCGTCGCGCAGGTCGAGCAGTTCACCTGGAAGGGCCTGCTGGACTTCAGCACCTGCACCGAATGCGGTCGCTGCCAGTCGCAGTGCCCCGCGTGGAACACGGGCAAGCCGCTGTCGCCGAAGCTGCTGGTGCTCAGCCTGCGCGACCACGCGTACGCGAAGGCCCCCTACCTGCTGGCCGGCGGTGGCAAGGACCTGACCGGTGAGGAGAAGGCGACCGCCGCGCAGCTCGCCCACATGGACGTGCTGGCGCTCGCCGAGGCCGACAAGCCGCTGATCGGCACCGCCGAGGAGAACGGCGTCATCGACCCGGACGTGCTGTGGTCCTGCACCACCTGCGGCGCCTGCGTCGAGCAGTGCCCGGTCGACATCGAGCACGTCGACCACATCGTCGACATGCGCCGCTACCAGGTCCTCATCGAGTCGAGCTTCCCGTCCGAGGCCGGCGTGATGCTCCGCAACCTGGAGAACAAGGGCAACCCGTGGGGCGCCCCGCAGAACACCCGCGAGGACTGGACCAAGGGCCTGGACTTCGAGGTGCCGCGGGTCGGCGAGGTCGACGACTTCGAGTACCTGTTCTGGGTCGGCTGCGCCGGCGCCTTCGAGGACCGGGCCAAGAAGACCACCCGGGCGGTCGCCACGCTGCTCAACGAGGCCGGCGTCTCGTTCGCCATCCTGGGTGAGGGCGAGACCTGCTCCGGCGACCCGGCCCGCCGGATCGGCAACGAGTTCGTCTTCCAGATGCTCGCCCAGCAGAACGTCGAGACCCTGAACGAGGCGTTCGAGGGCCGTGAGAAGAGCAAGCGGAAGATCGTCGCGACCTGCCCGCACTGCTTCAACACGCTGGGCAACGAGTACGGCCAGCTCGGCGGCGAGTTCGAGGTCGTCCACCACACCCAGCTGCTGGCCCACCTGGTCGCCGCCGGCAAGCTGACCCCGGTGCAGCCGGTCGACGGCGGCGTCACCTACCACGACCCCTGCTACCTGGGCCGGCACAACCGGGTCTTCGCCGCCCCGCGCGAGGTGCTGGGCGACGCCATCAACGGCGAGATCACCGAGATGCCGCGGAACAGCGAGCGCTCCTTCTGCTGCGGCGCCGGCGGTGCCCGGATGTGGATGGAGGAGCGGATCGGCAAGCGCATCAACGTGGACCGGGTCGAGGAGGCCATGGCCACCGGTGCGAAGACCGTCGCGGTCGGCTGCCCGTTCTGCTCGACGATGCTGAACGACGGCGTGAACGGCAAGGGCGCCGGCGAGCAGGTCGAGGTGGTCGACGTGGCCAGCGTGCTGCTGCGCTCGGTCAAGCCCCAGCAGGCGCAGGGCGAGAAGGCGAGCGAGCCGGTCGCCGGCTGACACGTACCGCTTCGACGGCGGCGGCACCCGACGGTGCCGCCGCCGTCGTCTCAGGACGTGGTCGGGACGATGACGGCCGCGGTGGCGGCGGAGCTCGCCAGCAGGAGGGCAGCCCGGGTCTCGGTGTCGTATGGACACTGTCACCGTCCCCGACGTCGTGCACCCGCTGTACGCGGGCGGTCGCAGAGCAGTGATGGGGACGTTGGCCGTCTTGATTCCGTTACGGACGTTCCCTAATGTGGGTCGTCGGCCGCTGTGGATCGTCTGCCTCGCCCCTCTTCCCCGTCGCGAGGCGCCCGGCGGTCAGGTTGCAAAAGGAGTCGGTGCCGGTGGCAACCACGCCCCCTCGTCGTCCCGTCCCGGGACGGTCCCGCCGCCCGGGCGGCCTGCGCCGGGCCGTCCACCGTCTGCTCACCCTGGTCGCCGCCGTAGCCATCGGTGCCGGCGCGCTCGCCGCACCCGCGTACGCCGAGCCGTCGGTGGACGAGATCGAGGCTGCGATCGACAAGCAGTGGGAGCGGTTGGAACCCACGATCGAGCAGTACAACAAGGTCCGGGCTCAGCTCAAGGTCAACAAGAAGAAGTCGGACGAACTGCAGAAGAAGATCACGCCGCTGGCTCTCGAGAGCGAGCTGGCGATGAACCGGGTGGGCGACCTCGCCGCCCGGTACTACATCACCGGGCCGTCGCAGGAGATCGGCGCCCTGCTCGTCAGTGGCAAGCCCGATCTGCTCGGCGAGCAGGTCACCATGCTGGACCGGCTGGCCGCCCAGGAGCGCAAGGAGCTCGAGGGCGTGCTGGCGGTGCGGAAGAAGTACGACGACCAGAAGCAGAAGCTCGACGCGCTGATCGCCACCCAGGAGGCGCAGCAGGCCGAACTGGCCGCCCGCAAGAAGCAGATCGACGCCGAGATCAAGCGCCTGCAGGCGTCGCTGCCCAAGACGACGGTCAAGGTGACCGGCTGCCCGACCATCAACGGCGTGGTCAGCGAGGCCGCCCGGATCGCCATCAGGACCGCCTGTGCTCAGGTCGGCGACCCGTACGTCTGGGGTGCCACCGGGCCGAACTCGTTCGACTGCTCCGGCCTGACCCAGTACGCGTACAAGGCGGCCGGCATCTACCTGACGCACTACACCGGGGCGCAGTGGAACGAAGGTCGAGCCGTGAGCCGATCCGAGGCGCGCCCTGGTGATCTGGTCTTCTGGCCCAGCCACGTCGGCCTCTACCTCGGCAACGATCTGATGGTGCACGCGCCGCGGGCCGGCAAGCCGGTGCAGGTCGCGAGCATCAACCGGATGGGTCAGACGATCAAGGGCTTCCGTCGCCCGGGCTGATCCACAGGTGAGTTCGACGCGGCCCCGGTCATCGTGACCGGGGCCGCGCGTCGTCTCCGACTCAGTGGGCGTACGGGTGGGTCGGCGCGGGCTCGCGCCCGCCGTGTGTCAGCGGGTCGGCCAGGTGCGCCAGCTCTGCCAGGAGCGGCTCGGCGTCGGCCCGCGCTGCCCCTGGTACCGCGAACCGTAGACCGCGGATCCGTACGGGTGCTCGGCCGGCGAGGAGAGGCGGAAGATGCAGAGCTGGCCGATCTTCATGCCCGGCCACAGCGTGATCGGCAGGTTCGCCACGTTCGACAGCTCCAGCGTCACGTGGCCCGAGAAACCGGGGTCGATGAAGCCGGCGGTCGAGTGGGTGAGGAGCCCGAGCCGGCCGAGCGAGCTCTTGCCCTCCAGGCGACCGGCGAGCTGGTCGCCGAGCGAGATCACCTCGAGCGTCGAGGCGAGCACGAACTCGCCGGGGTGCAGGACGAACGGCTCGCCGTCCGGCACCTCGACCACCGACGTCAGGTCGTCCTGCTGTCGGGACGGGTCGATGTGTGTGTACAGGTGGTTGTTGAAGACCCGGAAGAGCTTGTCCAGCCGTACGTCGATGCTCGACGGCTGCACCAGCGTGGGGTCGAACGGCTCCAGCGCCAGCGTGCCGGCCTTGATCTCGGTGACCAGGTCGCGGTCGGAGAGCAGCATCGCACCACCATAGCGAGCACGACGGTCGAGTCCGGCGTCGGCGTGCTGTTCGTACATTTGTTCGATAGAATGCCGGCATGGCTTCCTGGTCCGAATTCGCCGCCGACGAGCCCCGCCTCGCCGACGGGATCCGTCGTCTCCTCCAGCAGTACGGGCCGGGCCTGGCCTACCTGGCCACGGTCCGTGCCGACGGCGGGCCCCGGGTGCACCCGGTCTCTCCCGTCGTCACCGACGAGGGCCTGTTCTGCTTCGTGATCGACTCGCCGAAACGGCGCGACCTGGAACGCGACGGGCGCTACGCGCTCCACTCCTTCCCCGCCGAGGACAGCGACGACGAGGCGTACGTCGCGGGCCACGCCCGCCCGGTGACCGATCCCGCCCGGGTGGCCCGCCTGGCCCAGCTGCACCGCGCCGCCTCCCAGGTGGACTGGCGGCTCTTCGAGTTCACCGTCGACGTCGCGATGCTCGCCCGCCACGACTCCGTCGGCGGGCTGGGGCGGCCCGCCGTCCAGGTCTGGCTCGATCCGGGCGCCCGCCGCGCTTCGGACGCCCACGTGGCGCTCGCCCGCCGGGCGGCCTGAGTCCTCGGCTTCGGCCCGGAAAACGCCGGTGCCGGCTCCGAAGGTTCGGAGCCGGCACCGGATCGGGTACGCCGGGAGCTACTTGGCCCGGTACGCGTTCCAGGCGGTCAGCATGCGGCTGGCCTGGCCCGGCGTGAACTGGTACATGCAGTCGTCGTACGTGTAGTCCATGAAGTTGGTGATCGGGTCCAGGCCCGGCGCGGTGCAGGTGTCGCGACCCGTCGGGCACTCGAAGGCCGGGGAGGCCTCGGCCGGGGTGTCGCTGACGCTGTCACCCGAGCCGCCGCACCCACCCTGGAAGGTGTGGTAGAGGTTCAGCCAGTGGCCGACCTCGTGGGTGCCGGTGTCGCCGCGGTTGTAGTTGGTCGCGCTGCCGCCGGGCAGCGACTCGCTCAGCACGACGACGCCGTCCATCTTGTCCAGCGACCGCTTCGGGAAGGTCGCCCAGCCGAGCAGGTCGTCGCCCAGCGCGCCCAGGTAGACGTTGAGCGTGCTCTTGCCGCCCGTGCGCAGCGAGGTCTTCATCGACCGCTCGGCCGAGGAGCCCTGCACGATCGGGTACCAGCTCGGGTTGGTCACCCGGTTGATCTTCTGAAGCGAGAAGGCGAAGGCCGTGGACGCGCCGCCGGTCGCCCCGCTGAACGACTGGTTGAGCACGTTGATCTGCGAGGTGATCATCGAGTCCGGGATGTTGCCGCCGGCGCGCGTGCTGTCCTCCTGGATCACGTGCACCACCACCGGAATGGTGATCGACGCGGCGGCGGCGGTGGTCTGCGAGCGCAGGCCGTTCCGCTTGGCGCGCTCCTGCACCAGGTCGGCCAGCTCGGCCTCCCGCGTGTGCACCTGGGCGAGGGTCAGCTGGTTCGGGTCGTGCTTGGTCACACCACCGGGGCGCTTCTTGGACTTCGCCAGGGCGCCGGCCGGCTCGCACACCTCACTCGCCGCGGGGGCGGCGAGCGGCGTGCTGGCGGGGGCGGCGGTCGGCAGGAGACCCACCGTGGCGACACCGAGGAGCAGGGCGAACGACGTCGACGCGATGCCGGCGTTACGACGAGTCAGCAGGTTGGGACTGAGTCCCATGGGCCCACCTCTTTCTGGCGGCGCGGCAGGGGGTGTGTCGCGCCGTGGCTGGAAACGTGTGGCAGACGTTACAACCCATCGACAGATTTGAGAACGGCCATATGTTGCCGGGAAGAAACTTTTTCCTGTCATGGGTCGACTCATGATCGATGTTCGAGGGGCTGCTGTCCACCCCGTCCCGACCCCCGGGCGCACCCGCTCGGCGGCACCGGCCGTGTCGCCAGGTACCTGGGTGCACGGAGGGCGCGGCCTCAGGTACAGTGGTGCCGCCTGCGGGTGTAGTTCAATGGCAGAACATCAGCTTCCCAAGCTGACAGTGCGGGTTCGATTCCCGTCACCCGCTCCACGATCGAGGCCCTGGCCAGGACGACAGTCCCAGCCAGGGCCTTTCGATGTTCCAGGATCAACGATCATTCGGCGTGCCATTGGCGTGCCATCAGCCCCGGTCGGAGGAGGGGCATCTTGCATGCGAAGCTGACCCGGGACGAGGCGGTTGTCCTCGTCGAGCGGATCATGCGGCTCGACTATACGGACGACGCCTAGCTGAACGACGGGCTGTCGACGTCCTGCCGCTCTGATCTTCTTCTCATCCCAAGGCCCTCCGTCGGTCTCCGCCTGTTCCCAGCGAGGCTTGCGGCGACTCGTGACGACCATGGCACGGTGCTAGCGTGACGGACCCCGAAGATCATGAGATGAGTGGCAGGCCAGGGCTCCAGGGAACGGGTGCGATGACCGAGGATTTTTACTGCGACGAGGCGCTCAGTGGCCGTACCGAAGTGACCGTGGTGGTGGAAACCGAGGACGTGTTGGCCTTCGAGCACACCCGGCCCTTCTGGCCGGTGCATATCGTGGTGGTGCCGAAGCGTCACGTGCCATCCCTGGTGGACCTGGGTGATGCCAGCCAGGATCTCCTGCAGCGCGTCGTCGAGGTGGTCCGCCAGGTCGCCGCCCGCGTCGAGCGCGAGCAGGGTGCCTGCCGGGTGCTGACCAACCTCGGCCGGTACCAAGACTCGAAACATCTGCACTTCCACGTCTGCAGCGGAGCGCCTCTCCGGCCCGACACTGCTTAGGGCCGGCGGCGCCATTAGCGTGCCATTGGGCGAGGACAGGCCGGGGCCAGCCGAGGCCATGAGGGACCGCCGGGACCAGGTGGCCAACCCGCTAGACAGGCGGACATCGGCAATTCCCAAGCTGACAGTGCGGGTTCGGTTCCCGTCACCCGCTCCAACGTGAGGCTCCAGTTCAGGACAGGTTTCCTGGCTGGGGCCTCGATCGTTGCTACCGCTTCTTGCGTCGGCCGTGCCCGCTACGTGCCCGGTCCCTGACCGGGGCGGCGCCTGGCTTCAACTCCGAGAGGCCCCTCGGCAATGGGCCTCTAGCAGACTGCATCACTGGGCTCCGCCACGCACCGAGAATGGACTTTCATGATCTACCAGATACGCCGCATAGTCGCCGGAGAATGGCGGCAGTTGAAGTCCATCCGGCTGGAGGCACTTCAGGACGCACCGACCGCGTTCAGCACGCCACTCGCCGAGGCGACCGCCTTCAGCGACACCGTCTGGCAGCAGGAGGCGGCCCGCGAAGCCGACTCCGCCTCGTCAGCGACATTCGTTGCCACCGACGAGGCAGGCGATTGGGCCGGGATGGCTGCCGTCGCGCCGCTTGCCGAAGTCCCCGACCACGCCCACGTCCACGCGGTCTACGTCACCCCGGCGCACCGCGGCCCGGCTGGACCCGCCGTCGCCCTGATGGCTGCGGCGATCCGCTTCGCCAGCGACCACATCGACGTGGCGTCGCTGACCCTCGGCGTTCACGAGGGCAATCCCCGGGCCCGGGCGTTCTACCGCAAGCTCGGGTTCACCGAGACTGGCAAGGCGATACCCTATGCCCTGAACCCGTCCCAGAAGGTGCACATCCTGGGCTACCAGGACTTCCGCAGCGCGCGGAGATGATTGAGTCCCATCACCCGCAGCGGGTTCCTGCGCCCGCCGCCACCCCGGCGGTCTGCGGCCGCTCCATCCGAAAAGGGCCCCGGGTAAGGACGCGAGCCCCAGCCAGGGCCTTCGATGATGCTGCGGTCAGTACACCCTCATCCGTCGCGGACGGTGCGGGAAGCCTCCACGTGTCGGTCAGCCGGCGAGCTGGTCGCGGCGGCGGGTGAGGTAGGCCCGCTCCGCGGGGTTGCCGGCGAGGCCGATGGCCCGGTCGTACGCCGCCCGCGACTCGCCGCCGCGCCTGAGTCGCCGCAGCAGGTCGGCGCGCGCCGCGTGGAAGGCGTGGTAGCCGTCGAGGACCTCGGCGAGCCGGTCGATCTCGGCGAGCCCGACCGCGGGGCCGTCGACCTCGGCGACCGCGACCGCCCGGTTGAGCCGCACGATCGGCGAGGGGTCGAGCAGCACCATTCGGTCGTAGAGGGCGACGATCGTGGACCAGTCGGTGTCCCGCGCGGACGGGGCATCCGTGTGCACCACGTTGATCGCGGCCTGCAGCTGGTAGCGCCCGGGTGGGGCACCGCCGGCCGCCACCGCCGCGAGCCGCTCGCGGACCAAGGCGTTGCCCTCGGCGATGAGGGTGCGGTCCCATGCGCCGCGGTCCTGCTCGTCGAGGGTCACCAGCTCCCCGGTGCGGGACACGCGCGCCGGCCGCCGGGCGTCGGTGAGGAGCATCAGGGCAAGCAGGCCGGCTACCTCGCCGTCGTCCGGCAGGAGAATTCGGAGCAGGCGGCCCAGGCGGATCGCCTCATCGGTGAGGTCGACGCGCACCGGGTCGTCCCCCTCGCTGGCGAGATAGCCCTCGTTGAAGACGAGGTAGACGACCGCCAGCACGCCGGCGAGCCGCTCGCGGATGTCGTCGGCCCGGGGCACCCGGTAGGGAATGTGTGCCGTCCTGATCTTCGCCTTGGCGCGGGTGATCCGTCGCGCCATCGTGGTCTCCGGCACCAGAAAGGCGCGGGCGATCTCGGGAACGGTGAGGCCGCCGAGCAGACGCAGGGTGAGGGCCACTCGGGCCTCCATCGCGAGCGCCGGGTGGCAGCAGGTGAAGACCAGTCTGAGCCGGTCGTCCTCGACCGGGCCGGTCGGATCAGGAGGGGTGTCGTCGTACACGAGCCGGGCCTCCTGATGTTTGGCGTCGCGCTGCGACTCGCGACGGAGCCGATCGATTGCCTTGCGGGTCGCCGTGGTGGCGAGCCATCCGCCGGGATTGGGCGGTACGCCCTCGCGCGGCCACCGCTCAGCAGCCGCTACGAACGCCTCGGCCGCCGCTTCCTCGGCGACGTCGAGGTCGCCGAAACGGCGCGCGAGGCCGGCGACCACCCGCGCCCACTCCTCGTGGTGGACACGGGTGATCGCCTGCTCCACGGTGGTACCAGCCACGGTGCCAGCAGCGCGGACGGCACCGCGCTCACTTCTCCCCGGAGCCGTCACGCCGGGCCTCCCCGGGACCTCGGAACCGGTGCACCTCCTGCGGCCAGTCGAGCACGGTCGCGAGCCTGCCGGCCCAGTAACGCGCCGCCGCGTCGTCGGGCACGTCCACGACGGCGAAGCCGCCGAGGTGCTCCTTGGTCTCGACGTACGGACCGTCGGTGAAGACGGGCTTGCCGTCGACCGGCTCGACACTGCACACCGCGGTGGACCGGTCGAGCCCGCCGTTGCTGAAGATCAGGACACCGGCGGCCCGCATCTCCTCGATCACCGCGCGGCCGGCCCTGCCCTTCTCGCGCAGCTCCTCCGCCGTGTGGTCGGGCACCCACTCATCGTTGAAGGTGATCAGGTACTCCGTCATGGTCGTCTCCTCTCGGTCCCCGGACGAGGGCCCCTCCCGACTCCTCGTGTCCGGCGGCCGGCCGGCCGCCGCACACTGGTTCCACGAACGGCTGCGCCTCGATACGACACCATCCCGGAATTTCCTTCCCCTCGCAGCCCCGGGGGCGTGGCGACTGAGGAAAGGACCGACCTCGTCCTTCGCCGCGGTCTTTGGGCACCCAGCAAGGGGAATGAGCCGCTTGAGAGGCGCCTACTGTGGCCCCGTGGACGATGATCGCGTGCGCCCGTCGCTGCTGGCCGGCTTCTGGTCCTTCCTGGCGGGCGGCCTGGTCCTCGTGGCCGTGATCGTGGCCTGGATCCGATCACCCGCCGAGAGGAGTGCCCGAACTACGGGGCCGCCGGCAACGCGAGCGCCTTCGCGGATCCGGTCTGGGACCTGTACCTGCCGTTGATGGCCCTCGCATGGATCAGCTTCGTCGCCGTGGAGCAGACCCTTCCGGTCACCCGACGCCACCGCAGCCGGGCGGCCTGGGCGTCCCGGGCGGCTGCCGCGCTCGTCCTGGCCGTTGTTGGTTCGTGCTGCCTGGTCGTGCCGCTGGGCATCGTCTGCCACTGACGGCACGGCGACCGGCAGCAGTCCTCATGACTGTGAGCCTCGCGGTCCGTCACGTCGGTTCGACGGGTAGCCACAGCTCGCAGGTCGCGGTGCTGAAGTCGTCCGCGCGCTCCAGGACCGCAACGATCGAGGGACCCGGCCGCAGACGCCACGGGTTGGAGGGGAACCATTCGGTCGCCGTCGCGGCCCAGGTCGTCTGCAGGGCCTGCGGATGGGGCCCGGCGGTGCGGAAGACGGCCCACATGCCGGCCGGCACCTCGATGACGTCGAGATCGTCGGGGGCCGGGGTGTCCCGGTCGACGGCGACCCCGTGCAGGTAGGTCAGCTCGCTGCCCTCGGTGCCGTCCGGGTCGAGGTCGTCGCTGACCTGCAGCAGGCCCCCCGGCTCGGTGTCACCGAGGGCCTTCAGCCGGACGTGCTCCTCCGGCGGCAGTGCGGTGATGTGCCGCTGGATGTGCGGGTTGACGCCGTGGTGGATCAGCGGAACCCGGGCTGCGTGTCCGACGAGCCGGAACGCGGGTCGGTCGACGATACGGGTGTCCATGGCAGTGCTCCCTTCGACGGTCAGGCGGAACCTGAGCTGCGACTGTGTGCGAAGGGGGCCTCCGTCGCGGCGAACGTCACCGGGGCCGGCGCCGTGGACCGCCCGGAACGCACGGCCGAACGCCTCGGTCGAGCCGTACCCGTGCCGGACGGCGATGCTCAACAGGTCGTCCTCGCCCCGGACGACGTCGGCAGCGGCGACGGTCATGCGGCGCCGACGCACGTACTCCGACAACGGCATGCCGGCCAGCGACGAGAACATCCGGCGCAGGTGGTACTCGGTCGTGCCGAGCGCGGTGGCGAATCCGTTGACGTCGAACTCGTCGGTGAGGTGCTTCTCGACCAGGTCGACAAGCCGGTTGAGTGCCGGGATCACGAGGCCTCCCTTCGCCGTCAAGCCTGGTTGAACGACCCCGGGCCGCGCCCGACCGCTGCGGTCCGATCCGATCACACGCCTGGCTGCATGAGTCGGATCTTCCGGTCGAGGATCCGCATCTCGTCCTGCCCTCCGTCAACCGGGGGGTCGAAGCGGTACGTGAACACGTGGCAACGCGACGGGGTCCGGAGGATCGGCCGGACCCCGTCGGGGTCGCGACCGGCATCAACTGGCCGGACGCCCTCGCCGGTGGTGCGCTGATGGGCCTGCTCAACGGCCCGCTGATGCTCACGCCGGGCACGGCCACCGACTTCGGTCTCGACGCTCTTTACCTGCTCGGTCAGTCCGCCGGACCCACCCGGGAGGTGCTGATCTTCGGCGGAGCAGGGGTGGTGACCGATCGGCAGCGCGACCAGGCCCGGTACTGGATCAGCGGGCCGCTCGGCGCAGGGTTCGTCAACAACCCGACCGACCTCGCGGCGTCTCGCAGCGGCGCGGGTCTGCGCGCGGCGGGCACGCAGACCGCTCAGCCTCGTACCGCCGAGGAGGCGGCCGAGGCCGCCAGGACGGCGCGGGTGGGCCTCGACGCCCTGCGCTGATCGCTCCATCAGAGAGGAAGGGCCCGGCCGTGGTGCGGCCGGGCCCTTCCTCGTCGGAGACTCCTCGTTGGTCGGGCGACGGCTAGGGTGTGATCATGCGGATCGGCATCGTGATCCTTCCGGACCAGCGTTGGTCGGAGGCCGCGCGTCGCTGGCGGCGGGCCGACCAGTGGGGCTTCGACCACGCGTGGACGTACGACCACCTCGGCTGGCGGGACCTGGTCGACGGGCCGTGGTTCGACTCGATGAGCACGCTGACCGCCGCGGCGACCGTGACCAGCCGGATCCGCCTGGGCACCATGGTCGCCTCGCCGAACTTCCGCCACCCGGCCGCCTTCGCCCGCCAGGTCACCGCCCTCGACGACGTGTCCGCCGGGCGGGTCCTGCTCGGCCTCGGCGCGGGCGGTATCGGGTTCGACTCGGCCGTGCTGGGCGGGCAGACCCTGCCGCCGCGTCAGCGGGTGGACCGGTTCACCGAATTCGTCGAGCTGCTCGACCTGGTGCTGCGCGAGGACGGTACGACGTGGCACGGCGACTGGTTCGCCGCGGTCGACGCCCGCAACAATCCCGGCTGCGTGCAGACCCCACGGGTGCCGTTCGTGGTCGCCGCCAACGGTCCCCGCTCGATGCGGCTGGTCGCCCGCTTCGGCCAGGGTTGGGTCACCACCGGCTCGGGCGGTGACGACCTGGACACCTGGTGGGGCGGCGTGGCTGACCTGGCCGCCCGGATGGGCGAGGTTCTCGCGGCGGCCGGCCGTGACCCGGCCACGCTCGACCGGTATCTGTCGCTGGATGCCGCGCCGGTGTTCTCGCTGCGCAGCGCCGACTTCTTCGCTGAGCAGGTGGACCGCGCCGCAGCGCTCGGCTTTACGGACGTGATCACCCACTGGCCCCGGGAGAGCAGCTGGTATGCGGGGGAGGAAGCCGTCTTGGTGGACGTGGCCACGCGCCTCCTACCCGAGCTGCGTGGTGCGACTGGGTGAACGCGCCGTTACGTGCCGAGGTCGCCGGTGGTGATGCCGCCGTGTCCGGCGGAGACCAGCCGGAAGCGGACGCACACGATCGCGGTGTCGTCGTCGACGGGCGTGCCGGCCCGGGCCCAGAAGCGCTGGTGACCGGCCCGCCACTCCTCGATCGACGCGTCACCCTCTCCCTCGGAGCGGGCGAAATCCCAGGAGACCTGGGCGAAGCGGACCACCTCGACACCGGTGACCTGCACGACGGCGACCAGCCCGTCGTGGTCGTCGACGAGCGCCAGCCGCTCACCGACGTGCTCCAGTTCCTCGCCCTCGCGCTCGTACTCGCTGAGCAGCCCGGCGGTAGCCTGCTTCACTCCGGCGAGCACGAGCGTGTTCAGGTACGTCCGCAGCTCTCCGGGCGTGCCGAGGTCGAGCGTGCGCAGTCCACCGATGCGAGGCCACATCCTGCCGAGGCTACCGGCGGCCGCCGCCCCAGGCCGGGCCGGTGCGACGGTACGGTGACGGATCCGCGGGCACAGGGCGAACATGGCGGATCGGCGGGTAGCGCTCATCCCGGGTCGGGGCTACGACACGTGGTACGCGCTCCCTGGCCGCGGAGCGCGGCTGCCCGCCGTCTGGCTGACGTCGTTGCTGCACCGTCCCGAGGTGGTCGACGCCCTCGATCGGGCCACCGCGCCCTTCCTGCCGGTGGGCGGCACCGCCGACTCGTCCTGGAACGGTCCACTCGCCCAGCGGCTCACCCCGTACGTGGTCGAGATCACCGACGCCGACCACTCCCTGATCGTGCCGGGGCCGTTGGCCCGCTCCGCCGAGGCGCTCGGACGGGTCTGCACCGCCCTTGAGGACTTCCTGGCCGGACGGGCGCTCGCGCACTGACGACGCCACCCGCCAGAGGTGCTGGAGCAACACCCGCCCCGACAACGCGACGGGGCCCGGCCGATCGGCCGGGCCCCGCTGCTGTAGCCGGTGTCAGCGGTGCTTTTCGGCGAACCGCTTCGCCGCAGCCTCCGCGGCCGCCTTGAAGTCCGCCACCGTACGCGGAGTATCGGCCGCAGCCGCTCCCCGCTTGGCGGTGACGTCCTGGGCGCCGGTGGTGGCGCGCCGCACGTCCGTCGGGTTGCCGGCGGTGCTGAAGCCGGCGGGACCGCTGATGGTCAGGCCGAGGCCGTCCCGCTGGATGTCGTTGAGCACAGCGGAACCACCGAACATGATGCCGGTGTGGATGGAGCCGGCGTGCTCGTCGCCGACCTCCCACATGTAGTAGCCGACCTGCGCGCCGTTGCCGGGGGCCAGCACCAGCGGGGCGTCGAGCGACGCCATCAGGGCACCACCCGAGAGCGCGTCCGGCCAGTTGCCGCCGGTCGCCACGCCGAGGTGTTTGTAGCCGCCGAAGAAGACCCACGCGACCAGCGCGGCCGTCTCGTAGCGATCGGTGCCGACCAACGACGCCGGCAGGTAGGCCTGGGTCGCCAGGTCGGCGGAGCCGCCAACGCTGAAGATCCCGGTGCTGTCCGGCAGCGCGTCAAGGTAGGACTTCGTCGCCGGGGTGAGGCCGCCGCCCTTGGTCAGCACCACGACGGCGGAGACGCCCTTGCCGGGCAGGTTCTGCGCACCGGCGGCGGCACCGGCGGCGAGCGCGTCCGGGAAGTTGGCGCCGGTCGCCGCGAGCACCATGTCGGGCGTCGGGTCGATGGCGTTCGCGATGGAGATCGAGGTGGCGTAGCGGTCGGCACCGGAGAGTCGTACGGTCGGGAAGCCCAGCGCCTTCACCTGGTTCTCGACGGCGGTCGAGAGCGCGCCCGTCCCGCCGAGCAGGTAGACCGTGCGGCCAGGCGCGAGGACCCGGGTGAGCTCGGCGGCCGTCGCCGGGTGCAGCCCCGCCGGCTTGGTCATGAGCAGCGGACCGTTCTTGGCGGCGGCGAGCGCCGACCCACCGAGCGCGTCCGCGAAGTTGTCCGACCGGGACAGGACCACGGCGTTGGCCTTGGCCCGCGCGTCGGAGGCGTTGCTGTGGGTCGCCCAGTGCGACTGGGAGATCGCCGTGGCGGTGGTGAACCGCTCCGATCCGGCGAGCCGGACCACCCGGTCCTTCTTGGCGGGCCGGTAGTCCGGCACCCCGGAGAGGCCATTGACGACGGTCGGGGTGGCGCCGGCGGTGGTCGGCGCGGTCGCGATGGCCGAGCCCTGCGCGAAGGCGACCTGCGTGCCGTCGGCGTTGAGCACAGGGTCCGACTTGGCGGATCCGCCGGAGGTCACCTGGACCTCGGTGCCGCCGGCCGCGTTGGCGGTCCACACCTGGCCGCCGCGGATGAAGGCGACCTTCTGGCCGTTCGCGGAGATGGTCGGGCTGGCCGCGTCCGTGGCGATCAGCGTGAAGTTGCTGCCGTCCAGGAAGCCGATCTCGGGCGTGCCGCTCGGGTTGCCGCCAGCGTCGCTCTGCCGCTGCACGACGATCCGCTGGCCGCCGTTCGTGTCGGGCTCCAGGTAGTGCTTGCCGTCGTTCGGCGAGCGCCGGACGGACCCCCAGTCCTGGCCGGCAAGGGCTTCCTGGATCTGCCACTGGCCTCCGGCGGCCCGCTCGGCCCAGATCACGGTGGAGCCGTCACCCACCCACTCCGGGGTGGCGCGCTCGACCCCGTCGAAGTTCTGGTCGATCGGGTAGACGATCGCGGCCCCGGCCAGCGGGGACTTGCCGATCGTCGCGACGTCGCCCTGGTCGTTGATGAAGACCGCGCGACTGCCGTCGGGCGACCAGGCCGCGTCCGAGATGGTGTAGCCATCCTCGGAGACGATCGGGGCGCCGCTGGTGGTAGCGATGGTGAACGTGCCGTTGCTCGAGGTGAGGACACCGCTCGGGCCGTGGGTCGCGTATGCGGCGTTCGCGCCGCCGAACAGCGTGGTGGCGCCGATGGCCAGCAGCGTGGCGCACGCTGCCGAACGGCGCGACAGGGAGGATCGAAGCAAGGAAGCTCCTCGAGATCGATTCGCGCCGCAGCTATGGGATCGGGGGCCGGAGAACGGCCGGGGCGGCGCCGCTTCACTGTAGAGGACGTGGGCCAGCCCGCGCTGTCCCACGTCGCGGAACCGGCCAAGACCGACCTGCGGGCGCCGCGAGGCCGGGCCGTGGACTCCCGCCCAGCTCAAGCGTCGAGTCTCTCAGCTCGCCAGGTCGGCGCCGGCGACCAGACCCCGGACGCGCAGCTCGCTGGCGACCTCCGGCGGGCAGTCGACCACCACCGCCGAGGTGCCCAGGGTTTCCGCGCCCCGCGCCGCACAGATGTCGTAGAGGGCGCGGACCTGCGCGCCCGTGGCCACCCAGTCGTCCACCACCAGCACCCGGTCGTCCCGTCCCAGGTGCCGCTCCCGGACGGCCAGGTCGACCCGCCGGCCGCGGAAGTCCGGCGGGCTCTGTGCCCAGGTGAGCGGACCGGCGGGCAGGCGGCCGTCGCCCGGTTTGTGTGCCGGTAGGAAGCCCACGCCGAGCGCGGTCGCGGCGAGGGGTCCGAGCAGGAACCCGGTGACCGCCGGCGAGACGACGACCGTCGGCCGGGCGGCCCGGAACGGCTCCACGAGCGCCGGACCGAGGGCAGCGAGCAGGTCCGCGTCGCGCCACCAGCCGGACACGTCACTGACCAGGTGCGTGGAGCCCGGCCCGGGGTCGATCCAGCGACAGCGGGCGATGAGGCGGTCGCGCAGGTCGGTAGCCACCTCACCATCCTGCCGGAGGCCGGACGGTCCGCCCGGGAGATCCGGCATCGGCTGATCGACCGATCAGGAGAGTTCGTTCGGATTGAACCTTGCCGTGCGACGGCTGATTCCGCGCCCAGTCCTGCTCCACGGGTCGGTACGCGAGCCCGCCTCACTCTAGGGTCCTCCACGATCCGAGCGACTGAGGGGGACAGTCATGTCTGACGAGCTGAATCCGGACGGAGTCTCGCGACGCCGGGTGCTCCGCAACGGGGCGGTCATCGCGGCCGCCGTGCCACCGATGCTCATGGTGGATCCCGGCACCGCGTCGGCCCAGCAGGCCCAGGCGGTCACGATCGACCCCCAGCAGCGGTTCATCCGGCTGGTCGGCGGCGGCAACGGTGTCATCTACGCCATCCAGGCCGACGGCGGCCTGCTGTGGTACCGGCACCTGGGGTGGCAGACCGGGACGGCGACCTGGGCAAGCGGCTCCGGCCGGCGGATCGGCTCGGGCTGGCACGAGTACCGGGCGGTGTTCGGTGGCACCAATGGGTCCCTGTACGGCGTACGGGCCGACGGGACGGTCCACCTCCACCGGTATGCGCTCACCGACTCGCTCTCCGGTGCCGGATCGTGGATCGAGGAGGGCGAGGTCGGCCGGGGCTTCGACCGCTACCCACGGTTGGCCGGCTTCAACGGCAGTATCTACGGCCAGGACAACAAGGGCCGGCTGTACTGGCACCACTACGTCCCGGCGCTGCGGAGATGGGCAGCCGCGGGGCAGTACCTCGGCAGCGGATTCCAGGGCGGCGTACTCCAGGCGGACGAATTCAACGTCATCTACGCCTACCGCTACGGCAACCTCCACTGGTACCGCCACCTGGGCGGCCCGCGGTGGGCGACCGGTTCCGGTTTCCAGTTCGGTAGCGGGTTCCGCGACATGGCCTACAACGACGGTCTGTGGTTCGCCGGCCAGGGCATCCTGTACGCCGTTCCCCCGGACCCGCCTACCGGCACCCAGACCGGCACCCTTCTCCAGTACCGCGTGTTGAACTACCGGTCCGTTGGTCCGGACAACCGGGTGGTCTGGGCCAACAAGGGAGTGGCGTCGAAGGTGGGGCGCGGCTGGACCATGCAGAGCCAGGCCGCGCTCCAGGGCTACCCCAACACCCCGAGCGTCAAGCAGGGGGAGACGGTCCGGGTGGCGGTGTCGACGGGCTTTACGTCGCTCACCGCGTCTCTGGTCCGCCTGGCGCCGAACACCGGCGAACCGACGGTCATGACGGGCCCGATCCCGGTCGCCGGAGGCATCCAGCAGCTTCCACCCGGGTTCGTCAAAGCGGGTTGCGGCTGGGCGGACCGGATCACCCAGCAGATTCCCGGCACCTGGAAGCCGGGTCTCTACGCGGCCCGCCTTGAGGGGCCGCACCGGCTCCGCCGGTACGTGCCGTTCGTCGTCCGCCCGGCTCAGGTGACCAACCCGATCGCGGTCCTGCTGCCCACCTTCACCTACAACGCGTACAACACCTGGGGCGGACACAGCCAGTACTGCAAGGACCTGGCCGGTCGCCGTCCGTTCACCACCCGCCGGCCGTCGTCGGAGTGGAACGTCGACGACCCGGCAATGCGCGACCACACGCTCTTCTCGGACCTGATGCTGCTGCGCTGGTTGACCCGGCAGGGCCTCGAGTACGACTGCTACGAGGACATGGACCTGCACGCTTCCGGAACGTGGCTGACGCAGTACCGGGTCCTCGTGCTGGCCAGCCACCCGGAGTACTGGTCCGACGCGATGCGCCAGAACCTGGTCAACTACCAGGCCGGCGGTGGCCGGATCGTCTATGCCGGCGGCAACGGCCTGTACGAGCGGGTGCAGGTCGACGCCAGCCGCACTGTGGTGACATATCGCAAGTCGGACGGGCTGCGCGACGTCTACACGGCGCTGGGACTGCCCGCCTCCCAGCTGGTCGGTGTCAACTACTCGAACCACAGCACGTACGCCTCATACAAGGTCGTGCGCGACCACGAACTCCTCGCCGGCACGGGCCTGAAGGTGGGGAGCACCTTCGGTCGCGACGGCTACAACGGCGCGGCGAGCGGCTGGGAGACCGACGCGATGGTCGGCCTGGCCGGCGAGGCGACCGAGAGCCAGGTGATCGCCCGTGGGCAGAACCCGGGCGGCGGCGCGGCCATGGTGTTCATCGAGAAGCCGAACGGCGCGTTGGTCTTCAGCGCATCCTCGATCTCCTTCGTTGCGGCGCTCGACAGCGATCCGGCGATGTCGACCCTCTTCCGCAACGTCTTCGACCGGATGCTGGAGCCCGGCCCGGCGGTCAGGGCCACGACGGCGCCGATGGAGCGCACCCGACCCGCGCCGGCGGTCCCGGAGCCGATGCACCTCGACTGATCACAGCCGGCTGGCGGGCCGGAAGGAACACCTCGGTCCGCCAGCCGCCGCCGGGACCCGCCGGCCTCCGCCTCGGCGTTGTTTCCGCAGCTCACGGGTTGGCTGAGCGGTCCAGTCGGGGTCGGATGATCGGCTACACGTTCCACCGCAATTCCGACCATACCTTCATGATCACGTTGACTTCGGCAGTGCTTCTCTCGTTACGGTCCGACCCGGTTTGTTCCGATGACGAAAGGACCGGGCTGGTGGCTGGCAGGCACTCGCGTCCCCGGAGGTTCTCCTCCCCGACCGGCATCGCGGCCACCGCCGCGCTCGGTGTGCTCCTCGCGGTCGGAGGCACCGTCGGCGCCGTGCAGCTGACCGCCGGCGCGGAGACCGAGCGTCCGGCCGCCGTTGACCTGGCGCCCACCGGCGTGGCGACCAGCGCCGACCCCGGCTCGCCGTCCGCGTCGCCGAGCACCAGCGCCTCCCCGAGCCCGACCGCGAGCCCGAAGGTCACCCGTTCGACGCAGGCCCCGTCGCGGAGCAAGCCGCGCACCGCCACGCCGAAGCCGACCGCCACGAAGAAATCCAGCACCGCCCGTCCGGTCGTGGACACCGGCTCCTGCGGCGCCTCCTTCTACTCGGAGGGGCAGCTCACGGCCAACGGCGAGACGTTCGACCCGTCGGCGATGACCGCCGCGCACAAGACCCTGCCGTTCGACACGAAGGTGCGGGTCACCAACCCGGCGACCGGCAGGTCGGTGACTGTCCGGATCAACGACCGCGGCCCGTTCATCGAGGGCCGGTGCCTGGACCTGTCCCGCGCGGCGTTCGCGGCGATCGCCTCCCTGGACGCGGGCCACGTCGAGGTCCGGTACGAGGTGCTGGGCTGAGCGGGTGCGGCACGGCGATCGGGCCGGTGGCGGGGACCGCCCGGCCAGATCCACCTCGGACGTCGGGCCAGGTTCATTCACCGTTTCACGTCGATCAGGCATGCTGTCCCTCGTACGCACGCACGCCTTCCAGTCGGGCCGCGGCCCACTGAGCCCCGGATCCCGCGCCGGCCTCGGCGCGGCCCTCGGCCTGCTCGCGCTCGTGTCCGCCGTGGAGTTGGCGGACGGCCGGGGTGCGAACTACATCGCCCTCATGGTCGCCGCGCCCTTCCTGGCCGCGGCCCTGGCCTCGTGGCGGGTCGTGCTGGGCGTGGGCGGAGCCGCCAGTGTCCTCGGCGCGAGTTTCGCGCTGGGCGAGCAGACCGTCTCGCTCTCCACCGCCGTCGCGGTCGCGGGGATCGCCCTGGGCACGGCGCTCGCCGCGGCCACGGCGGCGGTACGGCAGCGACAGGCCGAGCAGATCGCGGAGCTGTCGAAACTCGCCGCGGTGGCCCAGCAGGCGGTGCTCCGTCCGCTCGGCCCGCAGGTGGGGTCCCTCGCGGTCGCCGCCCGCTACATCTCGTCCACCGCCACCGCGGAGATCGGCGGGGACCTGTACGAGGCGCTCGACACCCCGTACGGCGTACGCATGATCATCGGTGACGTCCGGGGCAAGGGCCTGGACGCGGTCCGACTGGCGAGCATCGTCCTGGGTTCGTACCGGCACGTGGCGTACGAGCGGGCCGACCTGCGGGCCGTCGTCGCCGACCTGGACCGGGCGGTGGCCCGCAGCGTGGGCGACGAGGACTTCGTCACCGCCGCCCTGGTCGAGGAGCGGGGCGGCACGCTGACGATCGTCAACTGCGGGCACCCGCCGCCGCTGCTGCTGCGCCACGGCGCGGTCATCCCCCTCGAACCGCCGGCCCCGGCGCCGCCGCTGGGGTTCATGCCGGTGGTCCGGCCGCGGGTCGAGCGGCTGGAACCGGGTGACCGGCTGTTGCTGTTCACCGACGGGCTGGGCGAGGCCCGGAGGGACGGGGAGTTCTTCCCGACCGCCGACCGGGCCTGGCGGCTCCTCGGTCACGGGACGGTCGCCGACGGGCTTGCGTCCCTGGAGACGGCGTTGGTGGAGTGGGTCCACGGCCGGCTCGACGACGACATCGCGCTGGTGCTGATGGAGTACACGGGCGCCCGCAGCGGGGTGACCGCCGCCGTGCCGAGCTGGGAGGTCGGCGCGGCCGAGGGCTGAGTTGCCGTGGCGTTTCCACCCCGTTGCGGTCCGTGCCGGCGCACCTGAACGGAAGGTGTGTAATGGTCGTCACTTCGTCGATCGGCTTGTCGCTTCCTACCCGCGAGTAATACAGTCGGGGTTACTGATCGGTAACACACCTGTCCGGAAGCGGGGCCAGCGAGCATGACCCACTACAAGAGCAACCTTCGGGACCTCGAGTTCAACCTGTTCGAGGTCTTCGGGGCGGACCGGACGTTCGGCCAGGCGCCGTACACGGAGCTGGACGTCGACACCGCCCGCAGCTTCCTCTCCGAGGTCGACCGCCTGGCCCGCGAGGACCTCGCGGCCAGCTACACGGACAGCGACCGGAACCCGCCGGTGTTCGACCCGGCGACGCACACCGCGCCGCTGCCCGAGTCGTTCAAGAAGTCGTACAAGGCCTTCATGGACTCCGAGTTCTGGCGGCTGGACCTGCCCGAGGTGCTGGACGGTTCCAACGCCCCGCGCGCGCTCTGGTGGTCCCTCGCCGAGCTGGTGCTCGGCGCCAACGCCCCGATCTGGATGTACGCGTCCGGCCCGTCCTTCGCCCACGTCCTGCACGTCGAGGGCACCGAGCAGCAGAAGAAGTGGGCCAAGCTCTTCATCGACAAGCAGTGGGGCTCGACGATGGTGCTGACCGAGCCGGACGCCGGCTCGGACGTCGGCGCCGGCCGCACCCGCGCCATCCAGCAGCCGGACGGCTCCTGGCACATCGAGGGTGTCAAGCGCTTCATCACCTCGGGTGAGCACGACCTCTCCGACAACATCGTCCACTACGTGCTGGCCCGCCCGGTCGGCGTCGAGGGCGTGGGCGGCCCGGGCACCAAGGGGCTCTCGCTCTTCGTCGTCCCGAAGTACCACTTCGACGAGGAGACCGGCGAGCTGGGCGAGCGCAACGGCGTCTTCGCCACCAACGTCGAGCACAAGATGGGCCTGAAGGTCTCGAACACCTGCGAGGTGACCTTCGGCGAGCACGGCGTTCCGGCCAAGGGCTGGTTGCTGGGCGAGAAGCACGACGGCATCCGGCAGATGTTCATGATCATCGAGTATGCCCGGATGATGGTCGGCACGAAGGCGATCGCCACGCTCTCCACCGGTTACCTGAACGCACTCGAGTACGCCAAGAACCGGGTGCAGGGCGCCGACCTGACCCAGATGGCCGACAAGACCGCGCCGCGGGTGGCCATCACCCACCACCCGGACGTGCGCCGCTCGCTGCTGCTGCAGAAGTCGTACGCCGAGGGTCTGCGCGCGCTGGTCTGCTACACGGCCAGCTGGCAGGACAAGGTCGCCATCGCGGAGACGGCCGGCGACGAGAAGGCCACCAAGCTGGCCAAGCGGGTCAACGACCTGCTGCTGCCGCTGGTGAAGGGCGTCGGCTCGGAGCGGGCGTACGAGCTGCTCGGCCACGAGTCGCTCCAGACCTTCGGCGGTTCCGGCTTCCTCCAGGACTACCCGCTGGAGCAGTACGTCCGGGACGCCAAGATCGACACCCTGTACGAGGGCACCACCGCGATCCAGAGCCTCGACCTGCTCTTCCGGAAGATCGTCCGGGACAACGGCAAGGCGCTGATGGCGGTCGCCGGCGAGATCCAGGAGTTCATCGCCACCGAGGGCGGCAACGGCCAGCTCAAGGAGGAGCGGCAGGCGCTGGGCAAGGCGCTCGCCGAGATCCAGACCATCCTGGGCGTGATGACCGGCTGGCTGGGCGAGGCGCAGGGCGGGGACACCCGCGCCCTGTACAAGGTCGGCCTCAGCAGCCGCCGGTTCCTGCTGGCGGTGGGTGACCTGGTCGTGGGCTGGCTGCTCCAGAAGCAGGCCGACGTCGCCCTGAAGGGGCTCGCCGGCGAGGTGTCCGCGTCCGACAAGGCGTTCTACACCGGCAAGGTGGCCGCTGCCCGGTTCTTCGCCCGCGAGGTGCTGCCGCGCATCGGCGCGGACCGGCGGATCATCGAGAACGCCGACCTGGACGTCATGGACCTCCCGGAGGAGGCGTTCTGAGTCACGCCGTACCGCTCAGCGGTGTGGTGAGCCCGGGCCTGATCCGGGAGTGAGCTGGTCACGACGGCCGGCGGGTGTCGACCCGCCGGCCGTCGTGTTTCCGTTCCCTCAGCGCGGCCCGGGCCACGACCCCGTCGGTGGTCCCGCGGACGCCGAGCTCGGGCGGGGCTGCTACCTCCCTTTGCTCTGCTTCAACGGACGCAACGCTCCGGTGCCGGAACCTGTGCGTGGGTTGAAGCAGAGCAAAGGGGGCCGAAGGGCGATGGTCGTCCGGGCCGACGGCGGCCCATGATTTCGGGTGTTGTGCGGGTAGCCGCAGCTCACGACGGGTATCCACCGCGGACCACGGCAGAGAACGCCCAGAGCCACCGCACGGGGGAGTGCAGCGCACATGGGCATTGGTAGCGGCATCTTCCTGATCGCCGTCGGAGCGATCCTCACCTTCGCCATCCGGGCCAACGTCTGGTGGCTCGACCTACGCGCGGTCGGCTGGGTGTTCATCCTGGCCGGGCTCGCCGTTCTGCTCACCACGCTCTGGTTCTGGCAGGACCGTCGCAAGCGGGCACGAACGCTGATCGTGGAGGAGAACCGGCTGTCGCACCCCACCGCGATGATGCCGCCGCCTCCCGACCCGCCGCCGCCCACCGCGCCGCCGTCCTGACCCCGCGACGACACACGCCCCGAGCCGCGCACCGACCGGTGCGCGGCTCCGGCGTGGTTCGTCAACCCCGTGCCGTGTGCCGCGCGGTGATGACGCTTCCCGCCCGGCCCAGCTCCGCCCACTCGGCCGCCGTCCGATGCACCGCGATGTCGCTGGTGCGTAGCCCGTCCTGGTCCGCCCGATCCGGGTCGAGCAGCGCCGACAGAAGCGAGATGCCGGGATTGTGGGCGACGAGCAGCACCGTTCGGGCATTCGGATCCACTCGCCGCACCAGCGCCAGCAGGTCCTCCGGGTGCGCCTCGTATGCGTCCGCCGCATAGTGGACGGCGGGCGCCGGCCCGGCGGACCCGCCCTCGGGCGGCGTCCCGGTCATGCCCAACGCCACAGCGTGCCAGGTCTCGCGGGTGCGCCGCGCCGCCGAGCAGATCACCACGTCGGGCAGGAGCGCGTGCTTGGCGAGCCACGCGCCGGCCGCCGCCGCGTCCGCCCGCCCCCGCGCCGCCAGCGGACGCTCCACGTCCGGTCCGTCGTCGGGCGGCTCCGCCTTCGAGTGCCGGAGCAGCACCAGCGTGCGGGCCTGGGCGTACGGGTCCGTCATGTCCCCAAGCTTGCCCGATTGGCGATCTCACCGCCTGGGTAAGTCGATGGCTGCCGCAACCTCACCGATGGCCGCGGCGACCGGAACGCCAGGTGACATGCCGAGGAGGCGACGACATGGGCATTGGTGGCAGTATCTTCCTGATCGCGCTGGGCGCGATCTTCGCGTTCGCCGTCGAGGCGAACCTGGGGTGGCTCGACCTGGCCGTGGTCGGCTGGGTGCTGATGCTCGCCGGTGTGGCGGGCCTGCTGGTCACCCTCTACTTCTGGAACTCCCGCCGCCGCACGGTGGTCGCCCGGCCGGTCCGCGAGGAGCGCGTCGTGGCCGACCCCGTCGTGCCCGCGCAGGACCGGGTCGTGCAGGAGTACCGCGAGGTCCGCCGGCCGGGCCCGACGGTCTGACGGCTGTTAGGAAGGGCCCCTTCCTCTACCGGAGGCGTTAAGGAGGGGCCCTTCCTTCGCGTCAGACGAAGAGGGCGAAGTAGATCGCGATGTGGTGACAGATCGCGGCCACCAGCGTGCAGGCGTGGAAGAACTCGTGGTGGCCGAAGACCGTCGGCCAGGGGTTGGGCCGCCGCAGCGCGTAGAAGACGGCACCGACGCTGTAGATGGCGCCACCGACGATCAGCAGGACCAGGGCGGTCACGCCACCGACGCGGAGGATGTCCGGCAGCATCGCCACCGAGACCCAGCCGAGCGCGAGGTAGAGCGGCGCCGAGACCCAGCGTGGGGCGTGCGGCCAGACGAGCTTGAGCGCGACACCGCCGAGAGCCCCACCCCACACCAGCGAGAGCATCACCGTCGCGGGCCGCGGCTCCAGCAGGAGGACGCAGAAGGGCGTGTACGTCCCGGCGATGAACACGAAGATCATCGAGTGGTCCATCCGGCGCATGATCTGGTAGCCCCGCTCGGACCACACCCGACGGTGGTAGAGGGCGCTGGTGCCGAAGAGGCCGCAGACCGTGAGGCTGTAGACGAGGCAGCTGACCAGCGGCGACCAGCCGGGCCGGGCGGCGGCGACGGAGCAGAGCACGATGCCGCAGACGAGTGCGACGAAGAACGCGTACGTGTGGAGCCAGCCGCGCATCCGCGGCTTGCCGATGTCGACCGGCTTGAGGCGAAGCGGTGCGGAGGTGGTCACGCCAACAGGTTACGGCACCGTAGGTTACTTAGAAGTAGTGCGTCCGGTCACGCCCGATGAACGCGCGCCGGGGAAACAGCGACGCGGTGCCGTCCGGAAGGATGGCGGGATGCGGATCCGACCGGTCGGGGCCCACGCCCTGCTGCTCGACTGCGCCGGCGAGACCGACCCGGCTGCCGGGGACGACGTGACCGGCCCGGGTGGAGCCGTCGCTGCGCAGGTGGAGGCGTGGCGGGCCGAGCTGTGGCGCCGCCGGGAGCGGGGTGAGCTGCACGCCGTCGAGATCGTCCCGGCCGCGACCACCGTGCTGCTCGACGGCGTACGCGATCCGCAGCGCACCGCCGTGCTCGTCGCCGGGTGGACCCCGGCACCGGCCGCCACCGCCACCGCCGCCGCCACGGTCGAGGTGCCCGTGACGTACGACGGGGAGGACCTGCCCACCGTCGCCGGCCACTGGCGGGTCGACGTGCCGGCCGTCGTACGGCGACTCACCACCACGGAGTTCCGGGTGGCCTTCTGCGGCTTCGCCCCCGGGTTCGCGTACCTCACCGGGCTCCCCGCCGCGCTGGCCGTGCCCCGGCTGCCGAGTCCCCGTTCCCGGGTGCCCGCCGGCTCGGTCGCCCTGGCCGGCCCGTACGCCGGGATCTACCCGACCGCATCACCCGGCGGCTGGCTGCTCGTCGGGCGCACCGACCTGTCCCTGTTCGACGTGCACGCCGACCCGCCGGCCCGGCTCGGCCCCGGCACCCGCGTCCGGCTGGTGCCCGCGTGACCGCCCCGACCGGCGGGCCCGCCGGCACCGTCGAGGTGCTGCGGGCCGGTGCCCTCACCACCGTGCAGGACCTCGGCCGGCCCGGCTGGGCGCACCTCGGCGTGCCGCGCTCCGGCGCCCTCGACCCGGCCGCCCTCCGGCTGGCCAACCGCCTGGTCGGCAACCCCGAGCCCACCGCCGGCCTGGAGAGCACCCTGACCGGGTGCGCGCTGCGGTTCACCCGCGCCACCACCGTGGCGGTGACGGGGGCGGACACCGACGTGCGGGTCGGCGCCCGCCCCGGTGACGTCGGACGGCCGCTCGCCGTACCGGCCGGCGGGGTCGTCCGGGTCGGTCCACCCCGCACCGGCGTGCGGTCGTGGCTGGCCGTCGCGGGCGGGATCGGCGTCGAGCCGGTGCTCGGCAGCCGCGCCACGGACACGCTCTCCGGGCTGGGCCCGCCCCCGCTGCGGGACGGCGACCGGCTCCCCCTCGGTACGCCGGCCGGCCCGCCCGCCCCGGTGGACGTCACCGTCCCCGCGCCCCCCTCGGCCGAGCTGCGGTTGACGCTGCGCCTCGGCCCACGCGACAACTGGTTCACACCGCTCGCGCTCGACCGGCTGTTCGGCACCGCGTACACCGTCTCGCCGGTGAGCAACCGGGTCGGCGCGCGACTGACCGGCGCTGCCCTGCCCCGCGCGGTGGCCGGGGAACTGCCCAGCGAGGGCCTGGTGCTCGGCGCGGTGCAGGTGCCGGCGGACGGCCAGCCGCTGGTGTTCCTCGCCGACCACCCGACGACCGGCGGATACCCGGTCATCGGGGTGGTGGCCGACGTGACCCCGCTCGCGCAGGCCCGGCCAGGGACTACGGTGACGTTCCATGGACCTCAACGCTGACCTCGGTGAGGGCTTCGGCATCTGGCGGCTCGGCGACGACGCGGCGCTGCTGGACCTGGTCACCTCCGCCAACGTCGCCTGCGGCTTCCACGCCGGGGACGCCCCCACGATGCGCCGGGTGTGCGCCGGCGCGGCCGAGCGCGGGGTCGCGGTTGGCGCGCAGGTCGGCTACCGGGACCTCGCCGGCTTCGGGCGGCGGCACATCGCCTACGACTTCGTCGAGCTGCGGGACGAGATCCTCTACCAGCTCGGTGCCCTGGACGCGTTCTGCCGGATCGTCGGCACCCGGGTGCGCTACCTCAAGCCGCACGGCGCCCTCTACCACGCCGCGGCCTGTGCCGAGTCGCAGGCGGCGGCGCTGGTCGCCGCGGTCGGCGAGTACGACGACCAGCTGCCGCTGCTCTGCCCGTCCGGCTCGGTGCTCGCCCAGCTGGCCACCGGTGCCGGGCTGCGGGTGGTCGCCGAGGGCTTCGCCGACCGGGGCTACCTGCCGAACGGGCAGCTCGTGCCCCGGGGCACCCCGAACGCCCTCGTCACCGACCCGGAGCAGATGGCGCAGCGGGCGGTCCGGATGGCCACCGAGCGGAGCGTGGTCGCGGTGGACGGCACGGTGATTCCCTGCCCGGTCGAGTCGATCTGCCTGCACGGCGACACACCGGGCGCCGTGCGGTGCGCCGAACTGGTCCGCGCCGCCCTCGTCGACGCGGGGGTTCCGCTCACCCCGTTCACGTGAAAGGAAGGGCCCCTTGCTAACGCCTCGCGTTGTAGAAGGGGCCCTTGTTAACGGGGCTCAGGCGTCCAGGCCGCGCAGCACCAGCGGGAGGCGGGTGACGGCGCCGTCGACCACCCGGACCGGAACGCCCCAGTCCTGCCGGGTCAGGTGGCAGGCGGCGTGCTCGACGTCGGCGTCACAGGTGGCGGCCTGGGCGGTCACCTGCAGCACGCCCTCGGCCACCGCCTCGTTGACCACGAGCCGCCGGGACAGGTCGGTGCCCGTGCCCGCGCCGTCCAGCAGCAGCTCCGGCGGCGAGGCCGAGACCACCAGCCGGGTCGACGGCCCGTACGTCTCGTCGAGCTTCTGCCCCGGTGCCGGCGTGAAGATGACGTCCAGGGTGACCTCGCCGGCCGCCAGGTCGGTCGGCTTCCGCTCGGCGCGGTGCCGCGGTCCGTCGACGGTGCTGGCCCCCGCGGCGGTGAGCGCGCCCGGCGCGAGCCGGGTCAGCCGGTGGGCGGCCGACTCCACGACCAGCACGCCGCCGTCCGGCGTGACCACCAGGTCGCTCGGCTCGGCGAGCCCGTCGGCGACCGTGCCGACCGCGTCGGTCTCCGGGTCGTAGCGGCGGACCGCGCCGTTGTACGTGTCGGCGATCAGCACCGAGCCGTCCGGCAGCGCGCACACCCCCAGCGGGTGCTGGAGCAGCGCCTCCGCCGCCGGCCCGTCGATGTGCCCGAAGTCGAAGAGCCCCTGGCCGACGGCCGTGCCCAGGACCCCGTTCTCGACGTACCGGATGGCGCTGGTCTCGCTGTCGGCCACCCACAGCCGCGAGCCGTCGGCCGACACCGACAGGCCGGAGGGCTGGGCCATCCACGCCTCGGCCAGCGGGCCGTCCTTCAGCGCCTCGACCGTGGTGCCCGCGTACATGCCGGCGGTGCGCTTCACCGGGTCGAACCACCAGAGCTGGTGGATGCCGGCCATCGCGATCACGACCTTGTCGTCGTACCAGGCCAGGTCCCAGGGGGAGGAGAGGTCCACGGAGCGGGCGTCGTGCGCGTGGTCGTCGACCGTGGAGCGCCACTGCCGGCCGGTGCCGGCGACGGTGACCACCTCGCCGGTGGCGAGGCGCACCCCGCGCAGCAGGTGGTTGACCGTGTCGGCGACCACCAGGTCGTAGCCGGCGACCTCGGCGACGTGCGTGGGCAGCAGGCAGAGACCCTGCGGCTCGGAGAACGTGGCCGCTTCGGCCGGGCCGTCGGCCCGGCCGCGCTCACCGGTGCCGATCCGTCGGACCAGTGTCTCGCCGTCGGGCGCCAGCTCCGCGAGCGAGTGCCGGGCCGAGTCCGACACCAGCAGGTTCCCGTCGTCGAGTACGACGGCCTTGCCGGGGAAGCGCAGCGTGGTCTCCGGCTCGGCGGGCGGCACGTACGGGCCCTCGCCCCGGTGCAGCGTGCCCTTCGCCTCGTGGGTGGCGATCAGGTCGTCGATCAGCCGGGACAGCCCCTCGGCGTGGCCCTCACCGGCCATCGTGGCGACCACGTAGCCCTCGGGGTCGATCACCGCCAGGGTCGGCCAGGCGCGGGCGGCGTACTGCTGCCACATGTCGAGCTCGGGGTCGTCGAGCACCGGATGGTGCACCCCGTACCGCTCGACGGCGGCGGCCAGGGCGTCCGCGTCCTTCTCGTGCTCGAACTTGGGCGAGTGCACGCCGATGACGACGAGCACGTCGCCGTACTTCTGCTCCAGCGGGCGCAACTCGTCGAGCACGTGCAGGCAGTTGATACAGCAGAAGGTCCAGAAGTCCAGGACGGTCACACGACCTCGGAGGTCGGCGAGCGTGAGGACCTTCCCGCCGGTGTTCAGCCAGCCCCGGCCGCGCAGCTCGGGGGCTCGTACTCGTGCGCTCATGACCCCATCGTGCCTGACCACCGGCTGCGGACCGGCCCGAGGGGGCGGACGATCTCCCTGGCGGGCGTCATCCCGGCGAGCGCCGACCACTGCCGGAAGACGGCGGCGGGGCCACGGATCGACCGTGGCCCCGCCGTTCGTCGCGTCGGGTCAGGCTGCCGGCTTGAGGCAGAGCACCCGGTTCGTGCCCTCGCCCGGAAGCACCACGTGCGGCTGCGCCGGGTCGGCGCACTTGGCCGGGGCGTCCACCTTCGACACGACGGTGAACGCACCCGCCTCCCCGCAGTCGACGGCGCTCGCGCCACTGCCGGCCTGCTTGACGCAACTGCCCACCGGCGGGTCGAAGGCCGGGGCCTCGTCACCGCCGATCTTCCCGAGCAGCGCGAGCAGGCCCAGCGGGACGGCCAGGATCAGCACGGCGGCGACCAGCACGGCGGCCAGCACCCGTCCGTTGCGGACCTTCGGCGCGGGCGCGTCGGCGGCCGGCTCGGCGATCGGCTTGAACGAGTCGAAGCGGCTCTGGTCCGCCTCGGAGCCGGTCGGCCCTCCCTGGTCCCACGACGGCACGGTCTGCTGGGGCGCCGGGGGGAACGCGGGCGAGAAGGCCGGCTCGGGCGGAGGCGGGAAGCCGGAGCCGTTGACGGCGGCGGCGCCGGCGCCGGCGGCCGGAGCACCGAACTGGTCCGCGGGCCGGTCCGCGCCACCGTGGGGCCGGACGCCGTTCATCGGCCGGTCGTGGGCCGGCGCGTCGGCGAAGGTCGGCATGCCCGGCGGGAACGGGGGCGGCGGTGCCGGCGAGGCCGGGACGACGGGTGCGGCGCCCGCGAAGGCGGCCGGACCGGCGGGCCGGTCCCGGTCGTCGGCGCCACGGCCGAAGCCGTTGTCCGCACCGAAGGAGTTGCCGGGGGCGAAGCCGTTGTCCGGGCCGAAGCCGTTGTCCGGGGCGAAGCCGTTGTCCGGGCCGTGGTCGGGCCGGGCCTCCGGCCCGAACCGGTGCGGAGCCTGGTCAGCCTGGTGGCCGTTCACCGGCTCCACGTCCTCGGTGGACTCGGGGCGGGCCGGACGGCCGTACACGCGGGGCTGCGGCGCGGGCGTCGTCGGACGCAGGGCCTGGTCCGTCGGGGGCATGACACGGCTGGCCAGCGGCACCGAGGCGCTTCCCGACACGGCGCCGGAGGCGCCGCCGGACGGCACCGCGACCGAGGCGCGGCCCGTGGACTCCGGAGACGTACGCGGAGCGGGCACCACCGGGGCGGCTGCCGGCTCGTCCTGCCGGGCGGCGGCAGCCCAGTCCTGCTGCCCACTCTCGTAACCCGGAATCCCGGCGTCCCGGCCGGGCTGCTCCGCGGCGAACGGCGCCGGAGGCGCGAAGTCGGCCGGCGGGGCGGCAGCCAGGCTGGCGCCTGGTACGCGCTGCTCCTGCGGGGGCAGCGGCACCGCGTTCGCCGGCGAGATCCCCGGCCCGGGAGCGGGCTGGTAGGCCGGCGGCTCGTCCGCCCGCTCCGGCTCCCGCGCGTCCTGCGACGCGGCCGGCTCGGAGCGGCCCCACGCTTCGCCCGGCGCCCACGGCTCGGCCTCCGGAACGGCCGGCCGCTGCGCTGGCACCCAGGGCTGCGGCGCGCCCTCCGCGGGCACCGAGGCACTGGCCCGCGCCGGGGGCGTCGAGGTCGGCTCGGCCGGCTGCCAGCCGCCGTCGTTGGCGGTCGGCGCGGCGGCACGCGCCGCCCACCCGCCGCTCGGCGGCTGCTCGTCGTGACCCCCCCAGGTGTCGCTCGGGCGCGTCTCACCCGGCGCGTCCCGGTCACCGGAGGCCGCCCAGTCGGTCTGCGGCCGGTCGTCCTGGTGGCCGGCGGCCCAGCCACCGGACCGGGCGGGGTCGTCCTGGTGCCGCCGGTCGTCCGGCGTCGGCATGTCCGTGGCCCAACCGCCGGAGGACGCGGCGTCCTGCTGCGGGGCCGGCCAGCCGGACTGGTCCGATGTGGACTGCCGGGCCGCCTCGGCGGGGCGGTCGGGCTCCGGCCATGCCTGGGGCGTGCCGGGCACCTGCGCCGCGCCGCGCACCGCGGGTGCCCAGGCCGGCGCCGCCGCGTCCGCCGCCCAGGCGGGCTGCTCCGGCTGCGCGCCGGTGGCGTCGTCCTGCGGTGCGCCCCACTCGGGCTGCTGCGGCCGGTCGTCCTGGGTGGCGGTGCCGGTCGCCCATCCGCCGGAGGAGGACTGGTCGGGCTGGGTGCCGGGATGCCAGCCGCCGGAGCGGGCCGGGTCGGGGTGGGCGGTCCCGTTGCTCCAGCCGGTGGCCGACTCGGGCTGGCCGGGCGTCGGGTGGGCCGGGGACTCCTGGGCGGGCCATGCCTGCGGCACCTGGGCCGCGCCCCGGGCCGCCGGGCCGGGCTGCCCCCAGGCGGGCGCGGGCGGCTCGGCCTGGGCCCATGCCGGCGCCTCGGGGGCGGGCTGCTCGGTCTGTGCGCGCCACGGGGGAGCACCGCCGTCGGGTGCCCACGCGCCCGGGGCGGGTGCTTCGCTCTGCTGCGGCACCTGGGCGGCACTCCAGGTGGGGGTCGGCGGTGCCTCGTTCGGCCAGGCGGGCGCCGCCGGGTTCGGCTGCGCGGGCGGCGGGGGCGCCCAACCGAGGTCGGGGTTGCCGACGGCGTACCCGTTGTCCTGCTGCGCCGGCCGGTCGCCGTACGGCGTCGGTCCACCAGCGCCCGGCGACGCCTCGTCCGGCTGCTGGCCGGGGTGCTGCGTGCCCTCGGACGTCATGCGTGCGCCTCCTCCATCACCTGTCGGCCGCCGGCACCGCGTGCGCGGCACGGCGACCGGCGTCGCCGGTGGGTACCGGCCGTGCCGGCTCCCCGCACCGTATCCGGTGCCCCTGAAGGGGCATCGGGGAGCACTGGCCGTCACTCCGCGTCGCCGGACCGTGTCGATCGGCCTCTATCGGAACCGACCTGCCCGACGGGCGGGCGACGACCGGATCCCACCGTACCGGGCGCCGGGGTGATGGGGGAATCCCGGTGCCAGCCGGTGTGGGGCGGCCGATCGGTGGGCCCGCGTGAACGCCGACGGCCCGCCCGGGTTCACCCGGGCGGGCCGTCGGCTGAGGAGGCGAGGAACGTCGTGGAGCGTCAGTGCATGTGACGCTGGGCGATGGCGAGGATCTCGTCGCGTACCGCGGGCGAGTTGGCCGAGCGCAGCGCGCGCTCGATGGCGCGGGCGCGGCGGTTGGCGTCGCGGCGGTTGCGGATTCGCTCGATCATGCTCATGGGTCTCTCCATCCTGGCTATTCGGTTGTTGGCCCCTGGTGACTCCTATTTAACCGCGTCCAGCCCGAGATTTCCATCGATTATTAGGTGAGCTGAGACACCTGCCTAACAATCTAAGGCCAGACAGGGGTCCGGGCCGAAGTTCCGTCGCCGAATGGAAACGGCCGGTGTGCCGGGCGTTCACCCGTGGCACACCGGCCGTCCATCGCTCAGCCGAGGCGGACCGGTCAGGTCCAGGCGAGCAACGCCGCCTCCGGATCGGCGAGGAAGTCACCGACGTCCCGGAGGAACTTCGACCCGAGCTCCCCGTCGATGATCCGGTGGTCGAACGACAGGCCGAGCGTCGTGACCTGGCGCGGGCGCACCTTGCCCTTGTGCACCCACGGCATCTCGCGCACCGCACCGAACGCCAGGATCGCCGACTCGCCCGGGGGCAGGATCGGCGTACCCGTGTCCACCCCGAACACACCGACGTTGGTGATGGTCAGGGTGCCGCCGGACATGTCCGCCGGGGAGGTCTTCCCGGCCTTGGCCGTCTGCACCAGGTCGGTCAGCGCGTCCGCCAACTCCCGCAGGGTGAGCCGACCGGCGTCCTTGACGTTCGGCACGATCAGACCGCGCTCGGTGGCCGCCGCGATGCCCAGGTTGACGTACTCCTTGACCACGATCTCGTCACCGGCCCAGGTCGAGTTGACCATCGGGTGGCGCTTGACCGCCAGCAGCACGGCCTTGGCGACCAGCAGCAGCGGCGAGACGCGGACGTCCCGCCACTCCCGCCGGCTGCGGAGCCGGTCCAGGGCCTTCATCGCCCGGGTCACGTCGACGGTCAGGAACTCCGTCACGTGCGGCGCGGTGAACGCCGAGCGGGACATGTTCTCCGCCGTCAGCTTCCGGACCCCCTTGACCGGGATCCGCTGCTCGCGGTCGGCGCCGAAGCTCGCCGCCGCCGGGACCGCCGCCAGCGGCTCGGCCGCCGGGGTGCCGCTCGCCGCCTGATGGACGTCCTCCCGGGTGATCGAGCCGAGCGGGCCCGAGCCGGTCAGGGTCGACAGGTCGACGCCGAGATCCTTGGCGAGCTTGCGTACCGGGGGCTTGGCCAGCACGAGACCACCGGCGGTGGCGCCGCCGTGCCCGTTGCGGCCGCCCGCCGGCGGCGCGGCCACCGGCGCGGGGGCCGGCCGGACCGGCTCCGGGGCCGGCTGGACCGGCGCGGGCGCCGCCTGGGCCTGCGCCGGGACCTCACCCTTGCGCGGGCGGCGCTTCGCGGCGGTCGTACGCGGGCCGTAGCCCACCAGCACCGCCGTCCGGCCACCCGGAGCGGGACCACCGATCAGGCCCGGCTCGACCGCGCCCTCGGTCGGCGCGACCTCCACCGCCGCGAGCGACGCGGCCGACGGGGTGGGCAGGTCCCCGTCCGGCGCGCCGGTGGTGGTCGGCGTGTCCAGCGGGCCGGCGCCCGGGTCGGTGTCGATCGCGATGATCGGCGTACCGACCTCGACGGTCGTGCCCTCCCCGTGGAAGATCGCCTGGACCTTGCCGGCCCACTTCGCCGGGATCTCGACGGCCGCCTTGGCGGTCTCGACCTCGACGATCGGCTGGTTCAGCTCGATCGTGTCGCCGACCTTGACCAGCCAGCTGAGGATCTCGCCCTCGGTCAGGCCCTCGCCCAGGTCGGGAAGGTTGAACTCCTTGATCCGCGACATGCCGCTCACCAGCCGAAGGTGCGGTCGACGGCGTCGAGCACCCGGTCGAGGTCGGGCAGGTACTCCTCCTCCACCCGGGCGGCCGGGTAGGGGGTGTCGAAGCCGGTCACCCGCAGCACCGGGGACTCCAGGGAGTAGAAGCACTCCTCGGTGATCCGGGCCGCGATCTCCGCGCCGAGGCCGACGTTGGACGGCGCCTCGTGCACCACCACCGCGCGGCCGGTGCGGCGCACCGACTCGTAGACCACGCCGAGGTCGAGCGGCGAGAGCGTACGCAGGTCGATGACCTCCAGCTCCCGGCCGTCCTCGGCGGCGGCGGTCGCCGCGTCCAGGCAGGTACGCACCATCGGCCCGTACGCGAGCAGGGTGGCGTCGGTGCCGGGCCGGGCGACCCGGGCGGCGTGCAGCGGGTACGCGTCGCCGAGCGGCGCGTCGACCTCGACCGGGCCCTTCTCCCAGTAGCGGCGCTTGGGCTCGAGGAACACGATCGGGTCGTCCGAGGCGATGGCCTGCTGGATCATCGCGTACGCGTCCTGCGGGTTGGAGCAGGAGACGACCTTGAGGCCGGCGGTGTGCGCGAAGTACGCCTCCGGCGACTCCGAGTGGTGCTCGACCGCGCCGATGCCGCCGCCGAACGGGATGCGGATCACCATCGGGATCCGCAGCTTGCCGCGCGAGCGGTAGTGCATCTTCGCCACCTGCGACACGATCTGGTCGTACGCCGGGTAGACGAAGCCGTCGAACTGGATCTCGCAGACCGGCCGGTAGCCGCGGATGGCCAGGCCGATCGCGGTGCCGATGATGCCGGACTCGGCGAGCGGCGTGTCGATCACCCGCTGGTCGCCGAAGTCCTTCTGGAGCCCGTCGGTGATCCGGAAGACGCCGCCGAGCTTGCCGACGTCCTCGCCCATGATGACGACCTTCGGGTCGTTCTCCAGGGCCTTGCGCAGGCCGACGTTGAGGGCCTTGCCGAGGGTTAGCGTCTCCGTGGCCATCAGTGCGCGCTCCCCTCGAACGACTCCAGGTACCTGCTGAACTGTTCCCGCTGCTCGTCGAGGAGCGGGGACCCGTTGGGGTAGACGTGGTCGAACAGGGTGGTCGGCTCCGGGTTCGGCATGGCGAGTACCCGCTCGCGCAGGTGCACCGACTCGCGCTTGGCCTGCTCGTCGACGTCGGCGAAGAAGTCCGCGTCGGCGATCTGCTGCTTCTCCAGGAAGGCCTTCATCCGGGCGATCGGGTCCTTCGCCTGCCAGGCCTCGACCTCGCTGGCGATCCGGTACCGGGTCGGGTCGTCGGAGGTGGTGTGCGCCCCCATCCGGTACGTGTACGCCTCGATCAGGCTCGGGCCCTGCCCGTGCCGGGCGTTGTCCAGCGCCTGCCGGGTCACCGCGTACGTGGCGAGCACGTCGTTGCCGTCCACCCGGACCCCGGGAAAGCCGAAGCCGGCGGCCCGCTGGTAGAGCGGGATGCGGGTCTGCCGCTCCAGCGGCTCGGAGATGGCGTACTGGTTGTTCTGGCAGAAGAAAACCAGCGGCGCGTTGAAGACGCCGGCCCAGACGAACGACTCGTTCACGTCACCCTGGCTGGTGGCGCCGTCGCCGAAGTACGCGATCACCGCCTCGCCGTCGTCGGTGCCCGTCTTGCCGTCCATGGCGACACCCATGGCGTACCCGGTCGCGTGCAGGGTCTGCGCCCCGATCACGATCGTGTACATGTTGAACTTGAACTCGTTCGGGTCCCAGCCGCCCTGGTCGACGCCGCGGAACAGGCCCAGCGGCATGATCGGGTCGATGCCCCGGCAGTAGAGGACACCGTGCTCCCGGTAGGTCGGGAAGGCCATGTCCTGCGTACGCAGCGCCCGGCCGGACCCGACCTGCGCCGCCTCCTGGCCGAGCAGGCTCGCCCAGATGCCCAGCTCGCCCTGCCGCTGCAGGGCGGTCGCCTCGGCGTCCAGCTTCCGCACCAGCACCAGGTCCCGGTAGAGGCCCCGGTACTCCTCGTCGGTGAAGTCGACGCGGTACTCGGTGCCGTCCGGCCCCGTCACGCTGTCGATCCGCTCACCCTCGGGGGTGAGCAGCTGTACAAGCTCGGGGTCGCCGGTCGCGCCCTTCCTGGACCGGGGTGCGGCCCGTCGTCCGCCTCTGGTGACCCCGGGGTCGCCCTTTGCCATCCGTCTCTCCCTGTCGTGTCTGCGCCGGCACCGGGGGGTCACCCGGCAAACGCGCAACTCCTGCGCCTGTCCGGCTGGTGCCGGACCGGTTCCTGGCGACCGCGCCTAGCCCCGGTGGGGGTTGCCGCGCGGCGTGAGCCGGATCCAGGGGAGTGGATCCGGTTCGGGAGCGCCGGCGCCCAGCCGGGCCGTCCGCGGGGGTGCGCGGCGACCCCGGCTGCGTTGCCGTCGTGGTCCATATTCGCATCACACGTGAGCGGGCCCACAGCCCGACCGGCCCACACCTCACCGCCGGTCCGCTTCGTTACACGGATTGCCGAGTGTCTGCTCCATCGACGCACCGCCTTTCCGGTGATGGTTTGTCACCGTTCGGGCACATAGGCGTGTCGACACGCTGTAACGGGTTGGCTGACTGAGCGTGACTACGCCAGGGTGAGGGACGCGGGATCGCCGCGCCGCTCCCGGGCCGGCCGCGGTCGCCCGCCGTTTCGGGGACGACGAGGAGGAATGTGCGGTGTCCGAGCCAGGTGACGCTCCACGGCCGCCGGTCTACGGCCGGCACCGCTCGGGTACCGGCTACCGCCGGCTCGTCGGCGCCCACCGGGCACCCGCCGACGACGGCCCGTCGCGGGGCTACCTGTTCACCGTGGCACTGCTCGCCGGCACCGCCTCCATGCCGATCCTCGCCGCGATCAGCACCGGCTCGGCCACCGTAGGCAGCACCGCCCTTCCCGACGCGGGCACCCCGTTCATCCCCACCCCGTCCGTGGGTCCGGTGGTGATCCCGCTGCCGGCGACCAGCCAGCCCGGCGTCGTGCCGTCGCCCACGCCGTCGCCCGCCGTGGACGTCCCGAACGCCCCGACCTGGCGCTCCGTCGTGCGGCCGGTGGGGCGGCGTCCGGCCCGTGCCGCCGGCCGGCCGGCGCAGGATGGCCCCGCACCGGCTCCCGCGCCACCACCCCCGCCCGGTACGCCGCCATCCCCGCCGGGTACGACGCCGTCCCCGTCCCCGCCGGCACCGGTCCCGTCGCAGACCCCGACGCCGACCGCCACGCCGAGCCCGACGCCCGATCCGACGGGGAGCCCCACACCGACCGAGGGTCCGACCCCGTCGGTGAAACCGACGTACAGCTGGCCGCCGTCGGATCCCACGCCCACCGACGAGCCGGACGCGCCCACCGCGACCGGTGAGCCCCCGGAGCCCGAGCCGACGGGCGAGCCGTCCGGACCGGTGCCCACCGGTCGGCCGGAGCCGGCGGGGCCGGCCGTCCCCAGCCCGACGGTTGGTCCCCCGGCGGATCCCATCCGTACGTCGCCGACCCCCGCCGACCCGGCGCCGACCAGCGTGCCGCCGCCGGTCCCGGTGGGCACGACGCCGGCTGCCGACTCCCCGGCCGTACCCGTGCCGGGGCGGCCGTCGCGGTCGCCGGCCGCGACGACGGCGACCACCGAGGGCCGGTGAGCCCCGGCCGCCGACGTGCCGACCGGCAACGGGACGGCAGCGGCACGGCGCCGGCCGGAGCGGACCGCCCCGGCCCGGCCCGAGGGGTCAGGCTGGCGCGGATGGTCACCGAGGTGACGGCGCCCGCGATCCTGGTCTCGGTCCTCACCGTCACGGTCGCCTGGCACAGCGCCCGGGGCGGCCTCGACGGTCTGGCGTGGGGGCTGCTCGCCACCGTGTTCGTCAGCGGCATCCCGTTCGCGTACATCGTCGGCGGGGTCCGCCGCGGCCGGCTCACCGACCATCACGTCGGGGTCCGCGAGCAGCGCCGCGTCCCGCTGCTGTTCGGGCTCGGCTCGGTGGCGGCGGGCCTCGCCCTGCTCGCGGTGCTCGGTGCGCCGCGCCCGGTGCTCGGCCTGGCCGCCGCCGGGCTGGTCGGGCTGGTGGTCGCCGCGGCGGTCAGCCACTGGTGGAAGATGTCGATCCACTCGGCGGTCGCGGCCGGCACGGTGGTCGTCCTGGTGCTCACCTTCGGGGCGCGGTTGCTGGTCGCCGCACCGCTGCTGGCCCTGGTCGGCTGGTCCCGGGTGCGGCTGCGGGATCACACCGTGCCGCAGGTGGTCGCCGGTGGGGCGTTCGGCGCCCTGGTGGCGGGCCTGGTGTACGGCACCCTCGGGTGACCCCGTCCACCGTGACCGGCCCGACCACGCCTGACCCGGCCCTTGATCCACTCGGTGCCGCCGGCATCGCGCCGTCCGGCCGGCGGCGACACCACCATGCCGCCGGCACCGAGTTGATCTCGATGGGCGCGGCGGTCGGGGATGCGGTGGACGTCGGGCGCCGAGGCTCAGGCGCCGTCGTCGGTCAGGTGGTGGCGGTTGGCCTCGATCCAGGCGTCCAGCGCGGCCGGGTCGTCCGGGTCGACGCCGTCGGCCAGCAACTGGGCGACCGCCGCGGTCGCCGGGCTGCGCCGCTCACCCGTGGTGTAGAGGCGCGCGAACTCCGGCACCATCTCCTCGATCGCGGCGTCCGTCCGGGCCGCCGCGGTCTCCGGCAGCCCCTTCTTGCGGGCGCCGTACGCGGCCCAGCCGCGCATCACCCGGGGCAGCAGCGCCGCGTCGTCCATGTCCAGCACGGCCCGCCGGTGAACCCAGTCCAACAGGAACAGCCCGGCCACCGTCGGACTCCACCGCAGCGGGTCGGGGTCGGTGAAGGTGGCCGCGTGGTCGAGCAGCAGGCCGAGGCAGAAGTGCAGGGAGGCGAGCTGGGCCCCGTCGACGGCGTCCAGCCCGAACCGGGTGGCCTCCGGTGCGGCGAGGAACCGCCGGACGAGGTCCGTACGCTCCGCGGCGGTGAGCGGCTCCACCACCCGGACCGGCGCCGGCCGACCCACCGGCAGCAGGGCCAGCCGGGCCCCGACCAGCGCCCGGTCGGTGGCCAGCGACCCCTCCCCGGGCAGCTCACTCAGGTCGTCGGTGACGGCCAGGTGCCGGGTCACCTCGGCGTGCATGCGCGCCGGCTCCTCGTCGCGGAACCAGGTCAGCTCGTCACCGGCGCACATCCGGCGGATCTGGTCGAGGACGCGGGCGGGCGGGCCACCCACGAAGACGTCCTTGGTGATCCCGATGTTGTGGTCGACGAGCGCGACGAGCGCGTGCTCCGGCCCGCCCGCCGGGTCGTCGTACGCGAACGTCGCCAGGTACGAGGTCTGGTCGCCGTACACGTCCCCGTACGACCAGCAGCCGGTCAGGTGGACCCGGCCGAGCTGACCCGACCAGGCGGGGGCGGCGGCGCCGGGGCGGACCCGGTCGGCCCCCGCCGCGTCCGGCACCAGGGCGGCGAAGACCGAGCGGATGGTGGTCGCCGCCGCCGCGCGCCGGCGGGAGGTGGCGGCGAGGAAGTCGCCGACGAAATCGCGGACGGCGTCGTCGCGCCGGGTCTCGGCGACCGCGTACACGCTGCCGAGCAACGCCGCGCCGAGCATCTCGGCGTCCAGGGCGTTGTCGAGCTTGGCCACGTCGCGGGCCGCGTGCAGCACCGCGTCGTAAGGGGTCTGCGGAGTTCCCATCCACCGACCCTACGCCGCGACGGGCTCCCAGGTCGGCTGGAGCGGTGTGGGCGCCTCCGCGGGTGCGGCTCGGGCGGCCCCGGCCCGGCATCTCCCGGCCGCGACCTGGGGTCTCTCGGCAGCGGCTCGGCGTGTCTCCACCGGGGCTCGGCGTGTCGCGCGGAGCTGCCCGGCGTCCGCCGCGCCGGTCAGTGGCGGGCGGCCTCCGCCAGGGTCCGGCGGGCCTCGGCGTACGACGCCAGCACGCCGCGCACCGGCACGAGCACGTACGCCGCCCCGACGTCCGCCACCGCGGCGGTGAGCCGCTGCTCGGCCCGCCGCCGTGCCCGCCGCGCCGCCCACCGCAGCGCGGGCCGGGTCAACGCCGCCACCAGCAGCCCGGCGAGCAGGCCGCCGAGCAGCAGCACGGTGGGCAGGGGCACCACGCCGACGGTCGGATTGTCGAGCTCCGGCAGCCCGAGGGCGCGCAGCGCGTACCCCAGGGCCAGCCAGCCCAGCCCGACCACCGCCGCTGCCGTGACCAGCCACTGGAGGCCCCCGACGAGTCGCCACCACAGCGGCCGGCTGCCCATCCCGAGGTCGGTGCGGGCGATCGCGCCGTCCAGCGCGTCGGGCAGGTCGGCCAGCCGGGAGCGGGCGGCGGCGGTCACCGCCGCCGGCCAGGACGCGGGCAGGCCCGCGCCGGCGCGGTCGGCCACCGACCGGATGGCCAGCCCGAGCGCGGAGCGCTGCGCGGCGGTCGGATCGGGCACCGAGGTCGCGGCGACCAGGCTCTCCGCCGGGTCCGTGCCGTCGCCGGGAGCGCCGGGCAGGTGCAGCCGGCGCAGCGGATCGGGCCGCAGCCGCCGCCAGCCCCGGACCAGCGGCCAGCCGGTCGCCGCCGCGCCCCGGTGCCGGTACGCCGCCTCCACCGCCTCGGCGACGGCGGGCACCCCGGCGGCGCCGGCGAGGGCCCGGTGCAGCCCGGCGACCGTGGAGTCGTTCAACCCGGCCGGCTCGCCCGCGTCGACCAGTTCGGTCAGGTCGGCCACCACCGCGTCCAGGTCGCCGCGCAGCCGCCGCAGCGCGGCCTGCCGCTCGGCGACCGTCCGCTCCAGCGCCTCCCGCAGCCCGGCGATGCCGTCCGGGTCGACGGCGGCGGTTGCCAGCAGCGGTACGCCGTCCAGGCCGTCCGCGTCGAGCAGCCGACGCAGGTCGGCGACGACCCGGGGCAGCTCGGCCGGGGGCAGCCGGTCGGCCTGGTTGAGCACGACGAGGGTGACGTCCCGGTGCCGGTGGAACTCGCGCAGGTAGCTCGTGTGGATCACGCGATCGGCGTACTTCTGCGGGTCGACCACCCAGACCACCAGGTCGACGAGGCCGAGCAGCCGGTCGACCTCGAGCTGGTGGGACCGCTGCACCGAGTCGAAGTCGGGCAGGTCGAGCAGGATGAGCCCGTGCAGGGTCGACTCGTCGTCGCCGTCGAGCACGCTCTCCCGGACGAACCGGTGCCGGGGCAGCACGCCGACCCAGTCCAGCAGCCGGGTGGCGTCGTCGAGCGGTCCCCAGACGCAGGCGTGCGTGACGCCGGTGGTCGGACGGCGTACCCCGACGGGCGACAGCTCCATCCGGGCGAGGGCGTTGAACAGGCTCGACTTGCCGCTGCCGGTGGCGCCGGCCAGGGCCACCACGGTGTGGTCACGGGAGAGCGCGAGCCGGGTGCCGGCGCGCTCGACCAGGGTGTGCGCGGCGACGAGCTGCTTGTCCGGTAGGTGGCCGTCGACGAGCGCGAGGAACCGGCTGACCGCCTCCAGCCGGGCGACCAGGGCATTGGCGTCCACCCGTTGCTGACCACGGAACGCCTCGCGCATCCGCCCGACGATGTTGCTCACCGCGGCCCGTCCTCCTCGGCCGGCGCGTCGGCGGCGAGGCCGCTGCGGCGCCGGGCCAGCTCCACCCGGTCGGCGGCCCGGCGCAGCGTCTCGGCGGTCTCCGGGGCGGGCCGCGCGGCCGCCGTCCGGCCGAGGTAGCGCGCGGCCTCCTCGTCCAGCAGCGTCCGCACCCGCGCCAGTAGGTCCGTCCGGGCCTTGTTGGCCAGCGTACGCACCGCCTGGTCGCCGAAGATGGCCTGGAGCACGGCCTGACCGGCGACGGTCGTGCCGGCCCCGGTCGCGACCTCCAGCCCGGTGGGGATGAAGGCGGTCGACGCGAACACGGCGATCATGACGGCGAGCCCGGTGGCGTTCACCGCGTACGCGGCCGTCCGGGCCACGAAGCGCTTGTCGCCCCCTTCAACCCGCACCAGCTCCAGGACCCCGCGCTGCCACTCGCGGACCAGCCGTTCGGCGCGCTCGGGCAGGTCGGGTGACGGGTGGGCGAGCTCCGGGTCGAGCAGCGCCGTCCCGGCGGGGTGCGCCCGCCACGCGGTGTGCGCGGTCTCCGCCGCCTCCGAGGCGACCCCGCGAAGCAGCGTGACCAGCTGGGACTCGATCGCGACGCGTAGCTCGGCGGCGGGGGCGGGGCGGCCGGTCACCGCGGCGACGATGCGGTCCCGCAGGCGCCCGATGCGCGCCTCGAGCGTGCGGAAGAGCTCTCCGGTGCCCACGAACTCCTGCCAACGGGCCAGCACCTCGCCGCGCAGCAGCCGCCCGTCGGAGAGCCCCTGCTCGACCGTGCGGTGGGCGTTCCGGTACGCGGCGGCGACCCGTTCGTCGAGTGCGTCGGCGGTGGCCAGCTGCTCCTCGGCGGCCTCGGCGAGGCCTTCGACGGTCGGGTGGAGTGTCGCGAGCGCCCCGTCGAGGGTCTGCCGGACGACGGCGTCCCGGGCGTCGGCGTCGGCGGCGAGCCGGGCGAACCAGTCGGCGAGCGGCGCGGTGACCTGCTCGGGGAGCAGGCCCTGCCCGTCCACCCAGGTCTCCGGGAGGACGAACAGCGGCGCGGAGCCGAGGCCCTGGTCGGCGAGCATCTCGGAGAGGTGGGCGGCCACCTCGTCGCCCGCCTCCGGCGGCACCCGGTCGAGCACCATGGCGATGACCGTGCCCCGGGCCTGGGCGGTGCGCAGCAGCTCCCAGGGGACGGCGTCGGCGTACCGGGCGGCGGTGGTGACGAAGAGCCAGAGGTCGGCGGCGGCGAGGAGCTGGCCGGCGAGGGCCCGGTTGGCGTCGACCACCGAGTCGATGTCGGGGGCGTCGAGGAAGGCCAGCCCGGGCGGCAGCGCCGGTGCGGTGACCAGGTGCAGGGTGCGGGGGTCCTCGCTGGGGGCGCCGGTGCGGGTGAGGCCGGGCAGCAGCTCGCCCTGGCGGAACCAGCTCGAGTCGGCCGGGTTGCACACCAGCACCGGGGAGCGGGTCGTGGGGCGGAGTACCCCGGCGGCGCTCACCCGGGCCTTGACCAGGCTGTTGACCAGGGTCGACTTGCCGGCGCCGGTGGAGCCGCCCACCACCACGAGCAGGGGGGCGTCGAGCCGGCGGAGCCGGGGCAGCAGGTAGTCGTCGAGCTGGTCGGTGAGCGCCCGGCCGACCCGGGTGGCTGCTTCGGCCGAGGGCAGCGCGAGCGGGAAGTGCGCCGTGCCGATCGCGGCGCGCAGGCCGGTCAGCGCGGCGGGCAGGGTGTCGTCCCCGGTGGTGGCCGGGGCCTCCCCGGCGTCGGTGGGGCCGGTGCGGGCAGCGACGGCGGGCGCGGCGGACTGGGTGGCGGGATCGCCGTGCGTCGTCACCGCTAAAGCGTGCCCGACCGATGCAATGGAAAACAACCGGACGGTAATAACGGGTGGGTTGCGTCGGGTCGGCTCAACCTCGACTTGACGATCGCCGACGGCGTGGCACTATTGAGCCAAGTTCACTCAACTTGTGGTGGGTGTGCTGCGGGCGGTGCCCGTCACCTGCTCAAACGAACGAAGCGAGGAAGCGAAGATGGCACGTGCGGTCGGTATCGACCTCGGCACGACGAACTCCTGCGTCAGCGTCCTGGAGGGCGGTGAGCCCACCGTCATCGCCAACGCGGAGGGCTCGCGGACGACCCCGTCGATCGTCGCGTTCGCCCGCAACGGCGAGGTGCTCGTCGGTGAGGTCGCCAAGCGCCAGGCGGTGACCAACCCGGACCGGACGATCCGCTCGGTCAAGCGGGAGATCGGCACCAACTGGTCCGTCGACATCGACGGCAAGAAGTACACGCCGCAGGAGATCTCGGCCCGCACGCTGATGAAGCTCAAGCGGGACGCCGAGGCGTACCTGGGCGAGCAGATCACCGACGCCGTGATCACCGTCCCGGCGTACTTCAACGACGGCCAGCGCCAGGCCACCAAGGAGGCCGGCGAGATCGCCGGCTTCAACGTGCTGCGGATCGTCAACGAGCCGACCGCGGCGGCCCTGGCGTACGGGCTGGACAAGGGCTCCAAGGAGCAGACCGTCCTGGTCTTCGACCTCGGCGGCGGCACCTTCGACGTGTCGCTGCTGGAGCTGGCCGAGGGCGTCGTCGAGGTCAAGTCGACCAGCGGTGACAACCAGCTCGGCGGCGACGACTGGGACCAGCGGATCATCGACCACCTGGTGAAGACCTTCCGGGGCGAGCACGGCATCGACCTGTCCCAGGACAAGATGGCCATGCAGCGGCTCAAGGAGGCGGCCGAGAAGGCGAAGATCGAGCTGTCCGCCGCCACCACCACCAACATCAACCTGCCGTACATCACCGCCGGTGCGGCCGGCCCGCTGCACCTCGACGTGACCCTCAGCCGGGCCGAGTTCCAGCGGATGACGCAGGACCTGCTGGACCGCTGCAAGGGCCCGTTCGAGCAGGCCGTCAAGGACGCCGGGATCAAGGTCTCCGACGTCGACCACGTCATCCTGGTCGGCGGCTCGACCCGCATGCCGGCCGTGACCGACCTGGTCAAGCAGCTCACCGGCAAGGAGCCCAACAAGGGCGTCAACCCGGACGAGGTCGTCGCCGTCGGTGCCGCCCTGCAGGCCGGTGTGCTCAAGGGCGAGGTCAAGGACGTCCTGCTGCTCGACGTGACCCCGCTGAGCCTGGGCATCGAGACCAAGGGCGGCATCTTCACCAAGCTGATCGAGCGCAACACCACCATCCCGACCAAGCGCTCCGAGGTCTTCACCACGGCGGACGACAACCAGCCGTCGGTGCTGATCCAGGTCTTCCAGGGCGAGCGTGAGATCGCGGCGTACAACAAGAAGCTCGGCACCTTCGAGCTGACCGGCCTCCCGCCGGCGCCGCGCGGCGTGCCGCAGATCGAGGTCACCTTCGACATCGACGCGAACGGCATCGTGAACGTCCACGCGAAGGACCTCGGCACCGGCAAGGAGCAGAAGATGACGATCACCGGCGGCTCCTCGCTGCCGAAGGACGACATCGAGCGGATGCGCCGGGACGCCGAGGAGCACGCCGAGGAGGACAAGCGGCGCCGCGACGAGGCCGAGACCCGCAACCTGGCCGAGGCGCTCCAGTGGCAGACCGAGAAGTTCCTCGCCGAGAGTGGCGACAAGCTGCCCGCCGAGTCCCGGGACCAGATCAACGACGCGCTCGGCGAGCTGCGCAGCGCGCTCGGCGGTCAGGACATCGAGAAGATCAAGTCGGCGCACGAGAAGCTGGCCCAGGTCTCCCAGCAGGCCGGCTCCCTGCTCTACAGCCAGCAGCAGGGCGAGCAGGCGGGCGCCGGTGCGACCGGCGGTGCCCAGGCCGGCGGTGCCCAGGCCGGCGGTGCCCAGGCCGGCGGTGCCCAGGCCGGCGGCGCTCAGGCCGGCGGCGCCGACGACGTGGTCGACGCGGAGATCGTGGACGAGGACAAGAAGTGACGGTCCTCCCACGCAGAGGGATGAGGTAGCCGCATGACGGACAAGCCACGAGCCGCCGACCCGGACAGCACCGGGTCGGCGCCGGGTGGCTCCGCGTCCGCCGGCAAGTCCGGCGAGGAGCCGCGGGTCGTCATCCGTGACAAGCGCAAGATCACCGAGACCGCGGGCGCGGACGCGGCCGCCGCCGACGCCGGGACGGACGTCCCGGCGGAGGGGCTGGTCGAGGAGGCCGAGGTCGTGGTCGACGAGATCCAGGTCGAGGCCGCCGAGGCGGAGGCCGGGCCGCCGGTGGTGGACGCGCCGGCCGAGCCGGTTGACGCCGCCGCCGCGACGTCGCTCGGCGCCGAACTGGAGGCGCTGCGCGCCGACCTCGACGAGCGGACCCGGGACCTCCAGCGGGTGTCGGCGGAGTACGCCAACTACCGCAAGCGGGTGGACCGGGACCGGGGCCTCGTCACCGAGCAGGCGACCGGGGCGGTGCTGGCCGCGCTGCTGCCGATCCTCGACGACCTGGACCGGGCCCGCGAGCACGGCGACCTGGTCGGGCCGTTCGGCGCGGTTGCCGACCAGCTCACCACCGCGCTCGGCAAGTTCGGCCTGACCCCGTTCGGGGAGAAGGGCGACCCGTTCGACCCGACTCTCCACGAGGCGGTGGCGCACCAGACCTCGGCCGACGTCACCGAGCCGACCTGCGTGCAGGTGATGCGACGGGGCTACCAGATCGGCGAGCGGCTGCTGCGGCCGGCGCTGGTCGCCGTGGCCGACCCCGAGTAAGTGGCGCGACACGATGACCGGACCGTCCCGCCCGCCCGCTCCGGGCGGGCGGGACGGTCTCGAAGCGGGAAGGGGGTGGACCGGTGAGTTCCAAGGACTGGATCGAGAAGGACTACTACGCCGTCCTGGGCGTGCAGAAGGCCGCCTCCGCTGACGACATCAAGAAGGCGTACCGGAAGCTGGCGCGCGAGTCGCACCCGGATCACAACCCCGGCGACCCCAGGGCCGAGGAGCGGTTCAAGGCCGTCTCCGAGGCGTACGCGGTGCTCGGCGACGAGGCCAAGCGCCGCGAGTACGACGAGATGCGCTCGCTGTTCGGCTCGGGCGCGTTCCGCCGCAGCGCCCGAGGCGGGGGGCAGCCGGGCGGCATGCCGTTCGACGTCTCCGACCTCTTTGGCGGCGCGGCGGGCGGTGACCGGCGCTTCGGCGGCGCCGGTTTCCAGGACCTGTTCAGTTCGATCTTCTCGGGCGGTGGCGGTGGCGGTGCCGGGCCCCGGGGGCCGGCCCGCGGGCGGGACGTCGAGGCCGAGGTCGCGCTCGACTTCGACGACGCCGTACGCGGGGTGACCCTGCCGCTGACGCTGCGCGCCCCCGGCGTGTGCGACACCTGCCACGGCAGCGGGGCGAAGCCCGGCACCCAGCCGCGCACCTGTGCGGTCTGCCACGGCGCCGGCGTGACCACCCGCAACCAGGGGTCGTTCAGCTTCTCCGAGCCGTGCCGCAACTGCCAGGGCGTGGGCACGGTCGTCGAGGAGAAGTGCCCGGAGTGCCAGGGCACGGGCGGGGTCACCAAGACCCGGACGCTCAACGTCCGGTTCCCGGCCGGTGTGGCCGACGGCCAGCGGATCCGGCTGGCCGGACGGGGCGAGCCCGGCGAGCGCGGCGGCCCGGCCGGCGACCTGTACGTCCACGTCAAGGTGCGCCCGGACGACCTGTTCGGGCGGTCCGGCGACGACCTGACCCTGACCGTGCCGATCACCTTCGCCGAGGCCGTGCTCGGCACCGATCTGCGGGTACCCACGCTCGACGGCGCGGTGACCCTGCGGGTGCCGCCGGGTACGCCGAGCGGGCGCGTCCTGCGGGCGCGGGGCAAGGGGGTGGTCCGCAAGGACGGCCGGGCCGGGGACCTGCTGGTCACCCTGGACGTGGCGGTCCCGGCGACGCTGTCGGACGAGGCGCGGGCGGCGTTGGAGACGTTCGCCGCGCAGACTCCGCCGGCGGCCCGGGAACATCTCGACGCGCGGGTGCGTCGTGTCAGTTGACGTGGTGTTTCAGTGGGCCTGATGCAGTACGTGCGGAGGTGAGCGGGGATGTCGGACGAGTTCGTCGGCGCGGGTGACCCTGCCTACGAGGCCAAGGTACTGATGATCTCGGTGGCGGCGCGGATGGCGGGCATGCACCCGCAGACGCTCCGCCAGTACGACCGGCTGGGGCTGGTGCAGGCCGGCCGGGCGGCCGGGGGCGGTCGCCGGTACAGCGTCCGGGACGTGGTGCTGCTGCGCGAGGTGCAGCGGCTCAGCCAGGACGACGGCATCAACCTGGCCGGCGTCAAGCGGATCATCGGGCTGGAGCGGCTGCTGGAGCAGGCGCAGCAGCGGGTGGCCCGGCTGGAGGCGGAACTGGACGCCGCGTACCGCCGGATCGCCGAGCTGGAGGCGATTGCCCGGTTCCCCGGCAGCGACCTGGTGCCCACCAACCGCACCTCCACCGCGCTGGTGGTCTGGCGCCCCCGCCGGAACCCCGAGCGCTGAGGGCTCGCCCGCATCGCGCCGAACGGCGGTGTCCCCTGCGCGGGACGCCGCCGTTCGCCGTTTCCCGGGTTTTTCCGCGCCAGGCGCGGGGTGGTCCGCTAACCTCAGAATCAGGCACAACCAGCTCAATCCGGACTCCGATGGCAGGGGGAGCCATGGCGGAATCGGCGAAGAAGGTTGCCCAGCAGACGGAAGACCGGCTTGAGCGGGTGGCCGAGAACGTCCGGAGGAAGTTCGACAAGCTCACCGAGGGGAAGCTCGGCGACAAGATCAAAGAAGGGCGGTTCGCCGACGCCGTCGATCACGGCATCGACCAGGGGCGTCGCGAGAGCCGCAACCCGAAGGCGCGCTGACGGCCGACGTCAGCCGACGTGCGGGCCGGGACCCACGGGGGGTCCCGGCCCGCACGCCGCACCTGTTGATCGTGAGTCAACGGGTGAATCGACCCGCCAATTTCCTGATCGACCAGGTAGGCCGTCAATCGCCGGTGCTGTTCCTGGTGTACTCGACCTTGGCCGGTCCCTCGCTCTCCAGCTGGTCCCCGTGCACCCAGCCGCACGCCTCATAGAACGAGTTGGCCGCGGTGTTGTCCGCGAAGCTCTCAAGACGGATGGTCGAGTGCTGGGCGAGGAGCGTTTCCTCCGCGTGCCGAAGCAGGAGACGGCCCAGTCCTCGACGGTGGTGATCGGGGTCGATCATCATCAGGTCGATCGTGGGGCCGTCAAGGATGGCGAAGCCGACGATCCGGGCTTCCTGGCTGAGGCAGAGCACACCACCCCGCTGCAGATGGCTCGCTACGTGGGCGTCAGCAGCGCCACTACCGATGAACCAGTCCACTCCCTCGTCGCCGAGAAACCCGCGGTAACAGGTGTCGATCGTGCGACGCGCGAGCGCCTGAAGCTCATTGAGGTCTTCCCCGGTCCCAGGTCGGATGGTGGGGTGCTGTTCGGTCGGCACGGTGATTGCAACTCCAGGGGTGGGGTGGGCGCTCAAACGTTGCCCGATGCGTCCGGAACGGCGGCGCTCAGGCGAGGCGGCGGTTCTCCCGGACCAGGCCGCCTTCGCACCAGTCGCGGTAGACGAACAGGTCCGGTCGGGCCAGCAGGACCCGGCTGTTGTGCGCCCACGTGCGCATCAGTTCGTCGCCGTCCCGCTCGGCCTGCTCCACCAGTTTGCGGAAGCGGCGCTTCGGGTGGGCGCGGAAGTTCGTCCGGATCCCGTCCGCGGCGTAGATGTAGAGGCAGTGCAGCGCGAAGCGGCGGGCCGGGCAGGCCGGGTCCATGGCCACGTCGAAGAGGGTCAGCACCAGCCGGTCACCGGAGACCAGCAAATCCCAGTCCGGCGGCATCGAGGCCAGCGGCACCGAGTCCGGGTGGTACGCCCACGCCCGCAACTCCGCCGGCGACGGGTCGACGGGATTGGCGAAGCCGTGGAACGTCGATTCCTGCACGCTCACCGGCCAACCTTCCCGCTCATCCACGCGGCGACGACACCCGCGAACCCATGGCTGCTGGGGCGAAACGGTAACGCGGAGGGGCGACCAGCGGTAGACCCTGCCGGAAGCAATTCGGCAACCGTTGGCCGGCCGGGTCCGAGCCAATGGCCCGAAACCGGCCGGGACGACCGAAAGCCGTCAGTCGGCGACGGGCGCCGGCTGGGCCCGCTGCGCCGCCGCCCGGCGCCGCAGCCAGCCCTTGAACCAGGCGAGATCGGGTACGCGTGCCAGCATCGGCCCGGTCACGACCGTGATCAACACGTACGCCGTGGCGAGCGCGGCCAACCGCGGCTCGACACTCCCGGCCGCCACCGCGAGACCGGCGATGACGATGGAGAACTCCCCACGGGGCACCAGGGCGAGACCGGCCCGCCAGCGGCCGGGCTCGGCGATGCCGGCCCGACGGGCGGCGAGGTAGCCCGTCAGCGTCTTCGTCCCCATCGTGATCACGGCCAGCGCTAGTGCCGGCAGTAGCACCGGCGGGATGTCCCGCGGGTCGGTGACCAGCCCGAAGAAGAGGAAGAACACCGCGGCGAACAGGTCGCGCAGCGGGGTCAGCAGCTCGGTGGCGTGGTGCGCCACCGGCCCGGAGATCGCGATGCCGACCAGGAACGCGCCGACCGCGGCCGACACCTGGAGCTTCGCGGCGACGCCGGCGACCAGCAGGGTCAGGCCGAGTACGCCGAGCAGCAGCGCCTCCGGATCTCTGGCCGACATGATGTTCGAGATGATCCGGCCGTACCGGATCGCCACCACCAGCACGACCAGCACCGTGGTGACCGCGATGGCGAGCGCGATTCCGCCGCCGATCAGGCCGGTCCCGGCCAGGACGGCGGTGAGCAGCGGCAGGTAGAAGGCCATCGCCAGGTCCTCGATGACCAGCACCGAGAGCACCACCGGCGTCTCCCGGTTACCGAGCCGGCCCAGGTCGGCGATCACCTTGGCGATGACGCCGGACGAGGAGACCCAGGTGATGCCGGCGAGCACGATCGCGGCCACCCAATCCCAACCGAGCAGCAGCGCGAAGGCGGCTCCCGGCAGCGCGTTGAGCACGCCGTCGATGAGCCCCGCGGGTGCGGCCGCCCGGAGGTTGCCGACCAACTCGCCGGCCGAGTACTCCAGGCCGAGCATGACCAGCAGCAGGATCACGCCGATCTCGGCGCCGATCGCGAAGAACTCCTCGCTGGCCTTGAACTCGAACACGCCGCCGTGCCCGAAGACCAGGCCGGCGAGCAGGTAGAGCGGGATGGGGGAGAGGCCGATCCGTCGGCTGAGCCGGCCGAGCAGGCCGAGCAGGAACAGCAGCGCGCCGACCTCGACGAGCAGCGACGTGGTTTCGTGCATCCGCCTCAGCCGTCCGGGTCACCGTCGGCGAAGATGGCGGTCACGCCGTCGAGGCCCTGCCGGGTCCCGACGACGACCACCACGTCACCGGCCGCGAAGCGGAACGAGGGGTCCGGAGAGACGATCACCTCGCCGTGGCGCAGCACCGCCACGATCGAGGCGCCCGTGCGGGTACGCGCCTTGGTGTCGCCGAGCTTGCGACCGACGTACGACGAGCCGGCCGGGATCGCGATCTGCTCGGTGAGCAGGCCGGCGGCCTGCTCCCGCAGGCCCGACAGCTGGCCGAGCATCAGCGACGCGCCGAGGATGTCGGCGAGCGCCTCCGCCTCGTCGTCGGTCAGCGGAATGTCCGCCTGGCAGGAGTCGGGATCGTCCGGGTCGTACAGGACGAGGTCACGACGGCCGTTGCGGTGGGTGACGACGCCGAGCCGGCGTCCGGACTCCGTCACCAGCTCGTGACGTACGCCGATCCCCGGTAGGGCAGTCTGTTCGACACGTACTCGCACGGGTGCAAGGCTACCTCTGACGGAGGTCGTGATGATCGAGCGGCGTCTCCCCTGGCTGGTCGCACTGGTGCCGATGCTGGCGGCCTGTTCGATCGGGGACATCCGCCGCGACCCGCCGTCCCGGACGCCCCCCATTGGGCCGTCCGCCGCCATCTCGCAAACCCCCGGGCCTCCGCCCACCGCGGTCGCCGTCGCGGAGACGCGTCGCGTGCAGGTTGCGGTGCCCGAGGGGTACGACCGCCCGTACGTCGAGTTCGTCGACGCCTCCCACGGCTACGCCCTCTTCGCCTCCTGCGGCGAGCGGCCACCTGGCCGGGACTGTCCCGCGCTGCTCTACGCCACGACGGACGGCGGCCGCTCGTGGCGGAAACTCCGGCACCCGCGACCCGTCGCCGACAACCAGCAGGTGTACGTCGCCACCGGCGTGCTGGCACTGCTCAGCGAACCGTACGGCTGGTGGGCCTCCACGGACGGCGGCCGGACCTTCCGGCACACCAGGGGCGAGGCGGGGCCCGTCGAGTGGCGGGCCGCCCAGGGGCGCTTCCAGATCGTCGAGGCCGAGGGCGGCGTGGGCCGTTGGGACGGCGCCGGCCTGGACCGGCTTCCGGTGCAGCCCGGGGTACGGGGACTGAACACGGTCGGTGAGAGCAGAGGATTGCTCGCCGCGGCCGGGGCGGCCGGCGGCCTGCCGTACGCGGCGGTCTCCACCGACGGGGGGCGGAGCTGGCGGGCGACCCCGGTGCCGGCACCGGCGACCGGCGACGTGAACATCACCCGGGTCGAGGTCGCGCCGGACGGGGAGCTGTGGCTGATCGGCGAGCGGCCGGACCGCAGGGGATTCCCGGCGCTGTGGCGCTGGGCCGGCTCCTGGCAGCCGGTACGCGCCGAGGGGCATCCGGAGCGGGTGGCCCCGCCGGCGCTGCTGGGTGGTGGGCGAGCGGCGGTGGTCAGCTCACGCGGGGCGGGTGTGGTGGCCGGCGGCCGCTACACCGACGTGCCCTGGCCGGTGAGCCCCGAGCACTACCTCCGGATCCTCGACGACGGCACCCTCACGGCAGCCGCCCCCAAGGAACTCCTCCTGGCCCGACCCCCCTTCACCACCTGGACGAGGGTGGTGCTGGAGGCGGCGTAGGTTTCGAGATCTTGGAAGATCGGGTCACGCCTCGCCGTCACGACGTGTCGGGGCGGGACGGGGAGTGACGTAGGTGCCCTTGCCCTGGTGGCCTTCGATCAGGCCCTCCGCGTGAAGGATCAGCAGAGCTGATCGCACGGGCTCGGCGGAGACTCCGTAGTGAACGGTCATCTCACGCAGCGACGGCAGCTTGTCGCCCGGGGCGTATTCACCTGAGCTGATCTTGTCGCGGATGTCCTGTGCAATCCGCTGGCGGTCGGAAACTCGGGGCATGACGGCACTCCTGGTAGGCCCCAAGATCTTCCCATGATCGCGACCGATCCTCCAACACTTCGCGTGCTTAGCATGGTCACTTGTTGTGTTCGAATGCTTTGCATTGTATGTTGGCTTCGACGGGCGGTCCGTGGCGGAAGTCCTGGTAGGCAACCAACTTCTCGACGGCGCTCATCAGGCCGAGGCGGGCATCCCCCGTGGCTCGTCTCGGCCGCGTTCAACCCTGCGGACGTACTGCCTATGGAGGCTGCGGTGGCAGGGTGGGGCGGCCCGGCCGACGGGACCTGGCCGGGCCGCCCCTTCCACCTGACGGCGAGAGGTTGCGATGAGCGGGCGGTACGTCATCCACCTGCCGGTCACGGCGGCGGACCTGGCCCGGGTCAAGATCCTGGCTCGGGCGGTCGCCCGCTCGCTGGCCTTCCTCGGCTGCGTCGAGGCGGGTGGGATCACCGTGTCGACGGAGGACAATCAGGGCGTACGCCATTGGGTCTTCTGTGACCGCAAGCTCGACGACGGTCGGCGGTGCATCCTCCGGGCCGACCACGGGACGCCCTGCGCTGCGCGGCCACAGCGTCCGAGGTGACTCAGGTCACAGCGGCAGGGTTGAGCGGAATAGGCTCAACTCTGGGAGTGTCCGTACCAGTGGACAACGCCGATCCGGGGGAGCCCATGAACACGGAACGTCTCACCACCAAGAGCCGCGAGACCATCACCGGTGCCGTCGCACTCGCCAACCAGCGCGGTCATGCCACCGTGGAGCCCTGGCACCTGCTGCTGTCCCTGCTGGACACCGAGGGGTCGACCGCGGCCGGCCTGCTGCGCGCCGCCGGGGCCGACCCCGGCGAGCTGCGCCGGACCACCCAGCGCGCGATCGACGCGCTGCCCGCCGCCCGGGGCTCCAGCATCGCCGAGCCGACCCTGGCGCGTGAGTTCGTCAACGCCATCGGCGCCGCCGAGCAGATCGCCCGGCCGCTCGGCGACGAGTACACCTCCACCGAGCACCTGCTCGCCGGCCTGGCCCGGGTGGGTGGCGCGGTGTCGGCCGCGCTCACGTCCGCCGGTGCCACCGAGGAGACCCTGGTCGCCGCGTTCCCGACCGTGCGTGGCGGCGACCGGCGGGTCACCACGGCCGACCCGGAGCAGACCTACCAGGCCCTCGCGAAGTACGGCGTCGACCTGACCGCCAGTGCCCGCGACGGCAAGATCGACCCGGTGATCGGCCGGGACGCCGAGATCCGCCGGGTGATCCAGGTGCTGTCGCGGCGTACGAAGAACAACCCGGTCCTGATCGGTGAGCCGGGCGTCGGCAAGACTGCCATCGTGGAGGGTCTCGCCCAGCGGATCGTGGCCGGTGACGTGCCGGAGTCACTGCGGGACAAGAAGCTCGTCTCGCTCGACCTGGGCGCGATGGTGGCCGGCGCGTCGTACCGGGGGCAGTTCGAGGAGCGGCTGAAGTCCGTCCTGGAGGAGATCAAGAACTCCGACGGCCAGGTCATCACCTTCCTCGACGAGCTGCACACGGTGGTCGGCGCCGGCAAGGGCGAAGGCTCGATGGACGCCGGCAACATGCTCAAGCCGATGCTCGCCCGCGGCGAGTTGCGGATGGTCGGCGCGACGACCCTGGACGAGTACCGCGAGCACATCGAGAAGGACCCGGCCCTGGAGCGCCGCTTCCAGCCGGTGCTGGTCGGCGAGCCGACGATCGAGGACACCATCGGCATCCTGCGCGGGCTCAAGGAGCGCTACGAGGTGCACCACGGCGTACGCATCACCGACGCCGCGCTGGTCGCCGCCGCCGCCCTGTCGGACCGCTACATCACCGACCGCTTCCTGCCGGACAAGGCGATCGACCTGGTCGACGAGTCGGCGTCCCGCCTGCGCATGGAGATCGACTCCCGGCCGGTCGAGGTGGACGAGATCGAGCGGGCGGTGCGCCGGCTGGAGATCGAGGAAATGGCGCTGGCCAAGGAGCCGGACGCCGCGTCCGCCGAGCGGCTGGAGCGGCTGCGCAAGGAGCTGGCCGACAAGCGCGAGCAGCTCACCGCCCTCTCGGAGCGCTGGCAGCTGGAGAAGAGCCACATCACCAAGTTGTCGACCGCCAAGGAGGAGTTGGAGCGGCTCGGCGGGGAGGCCGAGCGCGCCGAGCGCGACGGCGAGCTGGAGCGTGCCGCCGAGCTGCGGTACGGCCGTATCCCCGCGCTCAAGGCCGACCTGAAGCAGGCCGAGGAGGAGCTGGCCCGGCTCCAGGCCGGTGGCGCGATGCTGAAGGAGGAGGTCGGGGCGGACGACATCGCCGCCGTGGTCGCCTCCTGGACCGGCATCCCGGCCGGTCGCCTGTTGGAGGGCGAGACCACGAAGCTGCTGCGGATGGAGGAGTCGCTGCGCGCCCGCGTGGTCGGCCAGTCCGAGGCCGTCGCCGCGGTCTCCGACGCGGTGCGCCGCGCCCGGGCCGGCGTCGCCGACCCGGACCGCCCGACCGGCAGCTTCCTCTTCCTCGGCCCCACCGGCGTCGGCAAGACCGAGCTGGCGAAGGCGCTCGCCGAGTTCCTCTTCGACGACGAGCGGGCCATGGTCCGCATCGACATGAGCGAGTACGGCGAGAAGCACTCCGTCGCCCGCCTGGTCGGTGCCCCGCCCGGCTACGTCGGGTACGAGGAGGGCGGCCAGCTCACCGAGGCGGTGCGCCGCCGGCCGTACTCGGTGATCCTGCTCGACGAGGTGGAGAAGGCCCACCCGGACGTCTTCGACATCCTGCTCCAGGTGCTCGACGACGGCCGGCTCACCGACGGCCAGGGCCGTACGGTGGACTTCCGCAACGCGATCCTGATCCTCACCTCCAACCTCGGGTCGTCGGTGATCAGCGACCTGACGCTGGCCGAGGAACAGCGACGCGAGGGCGTCCTGGCGGTGGTCCGGTCGCACTTCAAGCCGGAGTTCCTCAACCGCCTCGACGACATCGTGGTGTTCGCCGCGCTCCAGGGTGAGGACCTGCGGGCCATCGTGGACATCCAACTGGACCGGATGCGCCGCCGGCTGGCCGACCGCCGTCTGGGCCTGGAGATCACCGAGCCGGCCCGCACCTGGCTCGCCGAGCATGGGTACGACCCGATCTACGGTGCCCGCCCGCTGCGCCGCCTGGTGCAGTCCGCCATCGGCGACCAGCTTGCGAAGGCCCTCCTGAGCGGCGGAATCCGCGACGGCGACACGGTAAAGGTCGACCTGGCCGACTCGAAGGACGCCCTGACGGTAACGGCCGCCCCCTGACCACCATCCCTGGTCGATCATGAAGTTGGCGGGCGATTTGATCTCCTTGGAGCCCGCCAACTTCATGATCAACAGGGTGAGGGTGGGGCGGTGGGGGTAGGAACCGGGCGTGTTCGGGATTGGGAGGAAGAAGGGGCGGGAACTGGCCGCCGCGCTCGCCGAGCTGCACCGGGCGGAGACGGTCGCGTTCGGACCGGTGGGGATCGCCGGGACGCTGCTGCCGGTGACCGAGGCGTACCGCCGGGTCGAGGCCGCGCTGGCCGACGACCCCGACGCGGTACGCGCACAGCTCGACCGGCTGCTCGGCACCGGCTCGCCCGCCGGGCGGGTGTACGCCGCCGCTCTGCTGGAGCGGCTCGACCCGGCGGCCGGACGGTCGGCCTGGGAGCGGCTCCGCGACGACCCCGCGGAGGTCCCCACGTTCACCGGCTGTGTCATGGACCGCACGACCCTGCGGGAGTACGCCGGGGACCGCCTCGGCCAGTCGTGATCAACCGGCCGGTGACGAGCGGCCGAACGGCTATGCCGGCGCTGGCGTCGCAGCCCTACCTTGCCTGACATGACCGCTCCCACCGGCGTCCCGGCACGCCCGCCCCGGCCGCGTACCGTCGATGTCGCCTTCTGGTTGCAGCTCACCGCCGTGCTGGTCCTGCTCGGCCTCCTGGGCCTGGTGATCGCTCAGGCGATCCAGTGGGACGGGCGCATCGACGACGCGGTCCGCGCGGTTCCGAGCGCCGACCCCGACGAGGTACGCGCCGAGCGGTGGGGCAACGTCACCGGTGCGGTCTTCATCGGGCTGCCGGTCCTGCTGCTCGCGGTCTGGTACGCCGCGACGGCCCGGCCGGTCCGCCGGGGCGGCAACACCGCCCGGATCCTGGTCTTCGTGGCCGCCGGGGGCCAACTTCTGGTCTGCCTCGGGCAGGGCTGCTTCGGGGCGCTCTTCTTCCCGATGATGTTCGTCGCCGGCTTCGACGGGGAGGGGCCTCCGTACCCCGACGAGGAGGGCATGCCGGAGGACTTCTGGGGGGACAGCGCCTTCCTCGACGCCCTGTACGGGACGACCGACCCGTTCGAGGCGGTGTTCTTCCCGCTGGGCATGGCCGGGGCGCTGGCGGTGTTCCTGCTGACCGGCGCGGTGGTGCTGCTGCTGGCGCTGCCGCCCGCGCACCGCTGGTTCGTCCCTGCGGTGCCCGTGCGACCAGCGCCGCCGCTGCCTTCGCCTGTCATCCCGCCATACAGCTACGCCCCGCCCGGCTACGCCCCGCCGGGCTACGCCGCGCATGGCTACGCCGCGCATGGCTACGTCGCGCCGGGCTACGTCGCGCCGGGCTACGTCGCGCCGGGACATGTCCCGCCGGGCTACGTCCCCGCCCCGCCCGGATACCTGGTCTGCCCCGACCCGTCGGCGCACTCGCAACCACCCGCTACGGGCACACCCGCCGATCCCGGGCAACCCGGCCCGGACTCGCCCGGCTCCGCTGCCGACGATGGCTGACCCGATCACCGTCGAGCGTCCACAAGGGAGACGGGAAGATACGGCCGGTAGCCGGTCGATCACGCTATCGGGAGAAGTTTCCCCAGGTGCGCGGGGTTGTTACCGTCTGCGCCGACGTACCTGGGGAGGTTGTCGGTGAACGGGTCGGTGGCGTACCTGCTGGCGGGGGCGGGCTGCGTGGTCGGGGTGGCCGGGGTGGTGATCGCCGTACTGGCCCAGCGTCGTTCCCGCCCGCGCCCGTCCGGCGGCAAGGGTCGCGGCGACCCTCTCCGGGACCGGGACGCGGACGCGCTCCGTGGCGACCCGCGCCGGCTCAAGCCCGGCGACATCGTCGAGGTACGCGGCGTGACGTACCCGGTCCGGGGTTCGATCCGCCTGGTCGAGGGCGGGTGGAGCTGGGCGGAGCACCTCCTCGACGAGGCGGGCGGCGTACGCCGCTGGCTCTCCGTCGAGGAGGACCCGGAACTGGAACTGGTGCTGTGGGAGGCCGAGCCGGGAGCAACGGTCACGCCGGGCGCCCCGACCATCGACTTCGCCGGCCGCCGGTACAGCTGGGACGAGTCCGGGCAGGCCCGCTACACCGCGGTCGGCACGACCGGACTCGACCCGAGCGGCACCATGCGCTACCACGACTACCAGGCGCCGGGCGGCGCGCGGCTGTCGTTCGAGGCGTACGGCGAGACCGGGTGGGAGGTGGCCCGGGGCGAGAAGCTGCACCGGGCCGAGGTGATGATCTACCCGCAGGCCGAGGTGGGCTGAGTGCTCGTCACCCTCCACGCCCCGTACGTCGACACCAGCGCCGCCGACCTCAGCCTCGCCCTCGACGACGCCGAGCGCCCCGCGCTGCACGTGCTCGACCTCGACCTGCCCGGCGGCGTCCACGTACGGCTGCGCCTGCTCGGCGCCTCGCACCAGGTGGTGCTGCGGGCGCCCGGCACCACGTTGACCGAGACGGTGGCCTGCCTGCCCGGCCGCCGGCCCGACCTGCCCGGCGCCCTGCACGACGAGCGGGCCGGCTACCGGTTCACCGCCACCGTGCTGCGTCCGGAAAGCAACGGCCTGCGGGACCGGGTGGCCGCGCTCCGCGCGGACCTGGCCGACGACCCGTACGCGCTGGTCGGGGTCTTCCCCGGCGACGTCGACGCGGTCACCGCGCTGTCGGTGCGCCCCGACCCGCCGGACGGCGCCCTCGGCTGGCGCACCTGGCACGCGTACCCCCAGACCAACGAACTCGTCCTGACCGAAACGGTGGTGGCCCTGCGATGACGTACCGACGCTGGTTCGTGGTGGGAGTGGTGTTCGCCGTCATCGGCGCGCTCGTCGCCGCCTTCGCCATCTTCTACGGCAACTTCTCCCCGCGCGGCTTCGTGCAGGACCGGTACGACCGGGCCTCCGCCCGGGACATCGGCGGCGCGGCGGTCGCCTACACGTCGTCGCGCCGGCCGAGCCAGGTCGCCGAGGAGATCACGGACGCCTGGAAGCCGGCCGACCGGTACGTCGACGGCAGCGGCGTCTACCTGCGCTACGACGACGACTCGGTGGTGATCCTGCCGGTCGCCGCCGGTTCGCTGATCCTCCTGGAGAAGCTCGACACCGCGTACCCGCGCTACCACTCCACGGTCGGCAACCACTGGGGTTGGGGCCGGGGGAACACCGTCCGGGGCGGCGGTCCCGGCAGCGGCAAGTAGATCCAACACCTCCGAAGTCCGAACGATCCCTGGAGCACCCCTGTGCAGACCCTCGTCACCGACCTGCTGGTCACCCTCGCGTACGGGGTGGTCGGCGTCGTCCTCATGGGCATCGGCTACGTCCTGGTCGACGTAACCACCCCGGGAAAGCTGAACGAGCTGATCTGGAACGAGCGCAACCGCAACGCCGCGCTGCTGCTCGCCTCGAACCTGGCCGGTGTCGGCGTCATCGTGGTCGCCGCGATCGTCGCCAGCGAGGACGACTTCGTCCTCGGGCTGGTCGGCGCGGCGTCGTACGGGATCCTCGGCCTGGTCATCATGGCCGCCGCGTTCCTGGTGCTGGACGTCGCCACCCCCGGCAAGCTCGGCGAGATCCTGGTCGACCCGGAGCCGCACCCGGCGGTCTGGGTGTCCGCGGTCGTCCACCTCGCCACCGGCGCGATCATCGCCGCCGCGATCAGCTGATGGCCGGCGGCAGGGCGCCCGGGAAGGCGGCGCCGAAGAAGAAGGGCGGCCAGGCCGCACTGATGTGGGGCATCGTGACCCTGGTGCTGGTCGGCGCCTGTGTGATCGGGGTGGCCACCGGCGGTGACGACGACAGCACCGTGGTGCCGCCGCCCACCGCCACCGAGCGGAACGACACCGTGCCGATCCTGCGCCAGGCCTTCGAGAGCCAGGGCATCTGCTACGGCTGGAAGCTCCAGGACGGTTACCGCGACGACGACGTGGTCAGTGCCGGGTCCAACCTGGGCGACGGCGTCCCGGTGGAGAACCACCCACAGTGCCCACGCTGGGTGCAGGTCAGGGGCATCGTCACCTACACCTCGGACAGCAGCGAGGCCGAGGACTACGCGTCCGTGGCGGTGCAGGGCTCGCCCGACTTCGAGGCCAGCGACCTGATCCTGGTGCAGACCGGGCTCTCCCGCTTCGACCTGACCGACGACGCCTTCGTCGACGACCCGGGGTGGGCGGTCACCCGCGCCGCCGTCACCCTGCCGCTGCTCGTCGCCGAGCGCGGCGCGGCCAGCCCGGAGCCGGTGGACACCGCCGCCGCGCCCGCCGACCCGACACCGCTCAAGGACGCCGGCAGTGACCTGTGGCGGGACCGGTGGGGCTGGTTCATCGGCGCCGCCGCGCTGCTGCTGATCACCGCCCTGCTGGTCACCGTCGGTCTGGTGCTGCGCCGCAGGCAGCGCCGGGAGGCCGCCGCACCGGCGGTTCCGGGCCCGCGCCCCAGGGGCGGGACCGCCGCGCGTACGCCGGAGAAAGCGTGACGGTCGACGCGCCGGCACGGTGGCGCCTCGCCCGCGCCGCCGTGCTGGCCGCGGTGTTCGTCTGCGCCGCCTGCGGCCTGGTCTACGAGCTGGCCCTGGTCGCGCTCGGCAGTTACCTGATCGGCGACACGGTCGGCCAGGCGTCGATCGTGCTCGGTGTGATGGTGTTCGCCATGGGCGTCGGCGCGCTCGCCGCCAAGCCGTTGCAGTCGCGCGCCGCCGCCGCGTTCGCCGCGATCGAGCTGGCCCTGGCCCTGCTCGGCGGCCTGTCCGTGCTCGGCCTCTACGCGGCGTTCGCCTGGCTGGACCTGTACGGGCCGGCCCTGGTCGGCACCGCCTTCGTGCTGGGGCTGCTGATCGGCGCGGAGATCCCGCTGCTGATGGTGCTGCTGCAACGCATCCGGGCGCAGGCCGCCGGAAGCGCGGTGGCCGACCTGTTCGCGGCCGACTACGTCGGCGCGCTGCTCGGCGGCCTGGCGTTTCCGTTCCTGCTGCTGCCGCTGTTCGGCCAGCTCAAGGGCGCGCTCGTGGTGGGTGCCGTGAACGCGGTCGCCGGCCTGGCACTGGTCTTCACCGTCTTCCGGCGGGAGCTGAGCGGCCGGGCACGCGTCGCGCTCACCGCCGGCTCCGTGGTGGTTGCCCTCTGCCTCGGGTACGCGTGGCTGACCGCCCGCGACTTCGAGGTGACCGCCCGGCAGCAGCTCTACCGCGATCCGGTGGTGCACGCCGAGCGCAGCCGCTACCAGGAGATCGTGCTGACCCGGTCGGTCGCCGAACCCGGCCGCGGCGCCACCGACCTGCGGCTGTTCCTCAACGGTGACCTCCAGTTCAGCTCGGTCGACGAGTACCGCTACCACGAGGCGCTGGTGCACCCGGTGCTCGCCGGGCCGCGCGGCGAGGTGCTGGTGCTCGGCGCCGGGGACGGGCTCGCGGTCCGGGAACTGCTGCGCTACCCGGACGTCCGGCGGATCACCGTGGTCGACCTGGACCCGGCGGTGGTGGCGCTGGCCCGCAGCGAGCCGCAACTGCGCCGGCTCAACGGGGGCGCCCTCGACGACCCCCGCGTACGCGTGGTGCACGCCGACGCGTTCGGCTGGCTGCGGACCACCGCCGAACGGTTCGACGCGGTGGTCGCCGACCTTCCCGACCCGGACGAGACGGCCACCGCCAAGCTCTACACCGTCGAGTTCTACGCGCTGGTCCGCAACGCCCTCGCCGCCGGCGGGCGGCTCGTCGTGCAGGCCGGTTCGCCGTACTTCGCGCCCCGGTCGTACTGGTCGATCGACGCGTCGCTGCGGGCGGCCGGGCTCGCCGTCACGCCGTACCACGTGGACGTTCCCTCCTTCGGCGACTGGGGTTTCCTGCTCGCCGCGCCCGGCGCGACCGCCCCTGTCCTGGCCCTGCCGGCCGGCGTGCCGCCGCTGCGCTTTCTCGACGCGGCCACGTTGGCCGCCGCCGCGGCCTTTCCGCCGGACCGGCGCCGCGTCGACGTTCCGGCCTCCACGCTGCTGCAACCCCGGGTGCTGGAGTACGCGCGCGCCGAGTGGCGCGGCTACTGATCCGTCGCGCCGCCCTGCCCTGTTGGTCCGCACTCGGTACGGTGTGTGCGCGATCTAGGGAAGGAGAATCGTGGTCGATCCCCACCAGCAGTCCGCCCGGGTACGCCCGAGCGTCGTGACCATTTCCAGCTACCTGCTCATGTTCTACGCCGCCCTCTCCGTGCTGAGCCTGATCATCGGTCTGAGCACGCTGGGCACGTTCCAGGACGTCTACCGGGACGCCTTCGCCGGCACCGAGGCGGAGGGCAGCGAGGGCGTCATCGCCTTCGCACTCGTCGGGGGCAGCATCGTCAGCCTGCTCTTCGCGGTCGGGCTCGTCGTCCTCGCCCTGCTGAACAACCGGGGGAAGAACGTCGCCCGGATCATCACCTGGGTGGTCGGCGGCATCGCCCTCTGCTGCTCCGGTCTGGCGCTGGCCGGCACCGCCGCCGGCAACGCGATGGGCGGCCAGACCAGCGGCGACGTGCCGAGCCAGGAGGAGATCAACCGTCGTCTCGACGAGGCCCTGCCGTCCTGGTACGAGCCGGTGACCCTGCTGCTCACCGTTCTCAGCATCATCGCCCTGCTGGCGGCCCTGATCCTGCTCGCCCTGCCGAAGGCCAACGAGTTCTTCCGCAAGCAGGAGCCGGCGTGGGAGCCACCGGTTCCCGGCGCCGCCTACCCGGCGTACCCGTCGACCCCCGGCCAGCCCGGGTACCCGCAGACCCCGGGTTACCCGTCGGCCCCGGGCGAGCCGGGCCACCCGCAGGCCGGCCCCACGCCGGGCGCCCCCGGCCAGCCGGGCGGCCCGGAGCAGGGCGGCGAGGCGCACCCCGGGTCCGACCGCCCCGGTCCGACCCCGCCGCCGGTGAGTTGAACGTCGGATAGCGGCGACGACGACGATCCCTCCGGATAGGTTGCAACCCGACGCCTATCCGGAGGGACCAGTCGTGTCGTACCCCGATCGGGTCCGTCGCCCCGCGGTGGTGACGGCGGCCGTCGTGCTGCTGGTGGCGATGGCGGCCGTCGCCGTCGCGTACGCCGTCACGAGCGTGTTCGTTCTGGCCGGCACGGTCGACGCGTTCCGGTCGGCGGCGCGGGACACCTCGGCCAGCGCCGACGAGATCGACACGATGGTGTTCGGGGTCGGCGCCTGGACCGTGCTCGGCGCACTGGTGAGCCTGGTCGCCGGGCTGCTGCTTGCCGTCCTCGCCGTCGGCGTGGGCGCCGGCCGGTCCGGCGCCCGGGTCGGGACGTGGGTCGTCGCCGGGTTGGGGATGCTCGCCGGCTGCTGCGGGCTGGCGGGGCTGGCCGTCCAGCGGGCCACTCCGTTGGAGCTCGACGAGAACGAGCGGGGTGTGGCCGAGTTGCTGGCCCGGCTCGACGACGCGTACCCGGGCTGGTGGATCCCGCTCGGCGCAGGGCTTTCCGTCGGGCAGGTGCTCGGCTACCTTGTGGTGGCCGTGCTGCTGGCGCTCCCCGCGGCGTCCGCCTGGTTCCGCCGGCCGGCACCGGCGCCGTACGCCCCGGCGTACCCGCCCCCGTACCCCCCGAGGTGAGGACCGCCCGTGACGCTCGACCAGCCGACCACCGAGCGACGGGCCCTCGTCACCGGCGCGACCGCCGGCATCGGCGCCGCCTTCGCGCGGCGGCTCGCTGCCGACGGCTGGCACCTGGTGCTCGTCGCCCGGGACACGGCCCGGCTGGCGGAGTTCGCCGCCGAGCTGACCGGCCGGCACGGCCACGAGGTCGAGACGATCTCGGCGGACCTGTCCACCGACGACGGTTGCGCGGCCGTGGAGCGGCGGTTCGCCGAGGGTTCGCCGATCGAGCTGCTGGTGAACAACGCGGGCATCAGCCTCAACACGCCGTTCCTGCGTTCGTCGGCCGAGGCGGAGGCCCGCCTGCTCCGGCTCAACGTGCACGCCGTGATGCGGCTGACCCTGGCCGCCCTGCGTCCGATGACCGAGCGGCGGCACGGGGCAGTGATAAATGTCTCTTCCGTTGCCGGATTCGGAGCGGTCATGCCCGGATCGACGTACTCGGCCAGCAAGGCGTGGGTCACCAACTTCAGCGAGTCGGTCGGGCTCTCCGCCCGCCCGTTCGGCGTACGCGTGATGGCGCTCTGCCCCGGCTACACCCGCACCGAGTTCCACGGTCGGGCCGGCATCGACATGTCGAAGACCCCGGAGTGGATGTGGCTGCGGGCCGAGGACGTCGTCGACGAAGGCCTGCGTGACCTGGGCAAAGGCAAGCTGGTCAGCGTGCCGGCGTGGAAGTACAAAGTGGCCGTTGCCGGCCTGCGGCACGCGCCTCGGCGGCTTCTCGAGGCCGTCTCCCGCGACACCCGCGGCCGGATCGGGCGCGACGCACGCTGACCGACCCGGGGCACGACGGGCCCCGCCGTGCCGGTGAGCAGTGGCTCAGCGTAGCGGGACATCGCCGTCCGTCTTATCGCCCGCAGGGTTGACACGGGTGGACCCGACACGCGGCTCACAGCGTCGAGCAGTACCCTCTATCGCCATGGGGGACCACGACGACCTGCGTAAATTCATTACCGACCTGGCTGTGGTCCATGGACGGGTGGTGCTGTCCTCGGGACGCGAAGCGGACTGGTACGTCGATCTGCGACGCGTCACGCTGCATCACGAGGCGGCCCCGTTGGTGGGCCGGGTGATGCGGGAGCTGACCGCCGACTGGGCGTACGACGCGGTGGGTGGGTTGACGCTCGGGGCCGACCCCATCGCGATGTCGATGCTGCACGCCGCCGCCGGCACCGACCGCCCCCTGGACGCCTTCGTCGTCCGCAAGACGGGCAAGGCGCACGGCCTCCAGCGTCGGATCGAGGGGCCCGACGTGACCGGGCGACGGGTGCTGGCGGTCGAGGACACCTCCACCACCGGTCAGAGCGTGTTGACCGCCGTCGAGGCGCTTCGCGAGGCCGGGGCCGACGTGGCGGGCGTGGCGGTTATTGTTGATCGAGGCGCCGGCGACGCGGTGCGAGCCGCCGGACTGCCGTACCGAGCGGCCTATACGTTGGCTGACCTCGGCCTTGTGGCGTAAAAGTCTGCCGATTCGGATCTGCTGATATGCAGGCGGATCGATGCTGCTGGTGGAAGGATGGAATACGTGGGAACTGCGTTGGCTGAAATGACCATGCCTCAGATCTCGCCGCTTGCCGGCGAGCCGATCGAACGTGCCGATGCCGAGCGGCTGGCCGGGGTCCTCAAGGCCCTCGCCGACCCTGCCCGGTTGCGGCTGCTCAGCCTGATCCAGTCGGCTCCGGAGGGGGAGGCGTGCGTGTGCGATCTGACCGCGCCCCTCGGCCTCTCGCAGCCGACGGTCAGCCACCACCTGCGTATCCTCACCGAGGCCGGCTTGCTGGAGCGGGAGAAGCGCGGGGTCTGGGCGTACTACCGGCTGGTGCCGAGCGCGATCGCGACCATCGCCGATCTGCTGACCCCGCCGCGCAAGCGCGCCACCAAGAAGGCGCGCTGACCCGTACCGCTCGTCCGGCGCCCTCCCCGACCAGGGATGGCGCCGGACGGCCGGCCGGGACTGCCGGACGGCCGAAGCCGTCACGATCAGTACCGCCCCGGTAGGCGCCCGCCCCGGGCCGTTGCCGGCCCGGCTCAGTGCTTGCCGTAGTGCTCCCGGGTCTCCCGGATCGCCTCCTCGGCGGCGGCCCGCTCCGCGGCGGTCGTGCCGCGCTTCGCCGCCATGCGCGCCCGCAGCAGCTCGACCACGATCGGCACCACCGAGATCGCGACGATCGCGATCAGGATCACCTCGATGTTCGCCTTGACGAACGGGATCTGGCCGAGGAAGTAGCCGAGGACCGTCACGCCGGTGCCCCAGAGGATGCCGCCGATCACGTTGTAGACGACGAACGTGCGGTAGTTCATCCGGCTGACGCCCGCGACGATCGGCGTGAACGTCCGCACGATCGGCACGAAGCGGGCCAGCACGATCGAGCGGGCGCCGTACTTCTCGAAGAAGTCGTGCGCCTTCAACAGGTTCTCCTGCTTGAACAGCTTCGAGTTCGGCCGGCGGAACAGCGCCGGGCCCACCTTGCGGCCGAACGCGTACCCCACCTGGTCGCCCGCGATGGCCGACAGGGTGATGAGCAGGCAGACCAGCCAGAGCGGCCAGGTGATGTACTGCCCGTCGGCCGTGAGCAGGCCCGCCGTGAACAGCAGCGAGTCACCGGGCAGGAAGAACCCGATCAGCAGGCCCGACTCGGCGAAGACGATCACCAGGATGCCGAGGAGGCCGAACGTCGAGATCAGCACCTCGGGATCGAGCCAGTCCGGGCCCAGGGCCAGGGTGGTGGTGGGCGTCGACACGAGGGTGACCTCCGAGGTCGGTCGGCTGGCGGACGGTCGTCACCGGCGGCGACGGACGTCCGTAGTCTAGGCGGCTGCCCGATCCGGCCGGTGGGCGACGTCACAGTGGCCTGGTGACCCGCTGACCGCCGCGCCCGCCGGGCCGCATCCGCGTCAGCGCGGGGCCACCACCAGCGTCTGCAGCGCCTCGCCGACGGTGCCGTCGAGATCGGCGAGGCGGCTGGCCGCGACGCCGGAGCCGTGCGGACCGATCGTGGTCGCCGAGTCGAGCAGCAGCCACTCGCCGCGCGGCGGCCGGTGCAGCGTCACCGTGAGGTCCACGTTCACGAAGAGCCAGCGGGCCAGGTCCAGCCGGGCGCTCACCCCGCTGCCCGAGTCGGCCACCAGCAACGCGAGCTCGGCCGGGCGTACCGGCTCGCCGGGCACCAGCGGGATGCGGGGCCGCGCCCACACCCGGGCCGGGCCGGGCTCCGCGAACCCGCCGGACACGACCCGCCACTGCATGCTCGACAGGTAGCCGCCGGTGTGGGCGGTCGCCCACAGCTCCGGATCGGCGCCGGAATCCGGGCCGGGCACCGCCGGGGCGTCGTCCGGAGTGGCCGGTGTCCGCTCGGCCGGCGCGATGATGCGCCAGCCACGGGCGTGCAGCACCTCCTGGCCACCGGCCTCGGCGACCCCCTCGACGAGGGTGATCCGGCGGCCGGCGCGCAGCGTCCGTACGCGCAGCGTCAGCTCCGCCACCGGCACCGGGCGCAGGATGTCCACCGTGACGCGGCTGAGCAGTTGCCCGTCGACCGGCTCGTGGGCGGAGAGGGCCCGGGCGAGCAGCGCCGACGGTGGGCCGGCGTGCTGGGCGGCCGGATCCCACGGGCCGGCCGTCGCCGCGGTGGCGCGGAACCGGCCCGCGCCGGCCGGCTCGTAGAACGCCTCGTACGTCATGGTCGGCGACCCTACCGGCCGCCGTGCCCGCTTGATCGACCCGGATGACCGGGCGGCCAGCCGTGCCGCCCCGACCGCGCGGAGGTCGAGGCAGCCTGCACCTACAGGCGCGGGTCGACCGGCTCGGACTCGCAGGCGAGGATCGCGAACACCAGCTCGTGACGACGCCACAGCGGCGCCCCGGCGACCAGCGCGTCCAGGGCGGCCAGCCCGAGGCCGTGCTCCCGCAGGGCGAGGCCACGCTTGCGGCCCAGGGACCGGCGACGCAGCAGGGCCAGCTGGTCCGGCTCGGTGTAGCCGGGACCGTAGATGATCCGCAGGTACTCCCGGCCCCGGCACTTGACGCCCGGCTGGAGCAGCGATCCCCGCGCCGACCGTGCCGCGAGCCCGGCGTACGGCTTGACGACCATGCCCTCGCCGCCGGCCGCCGTGAGCCCGAGCCACCAGTCGGTGGCCTCCGCCTCGGCCGCCGGGTCGGACAGGTCGACCACCCGACGGCGGGTCGGCGTCACGAACGCCGGGTCGGCGGCGTGGAGCCGGTCGGCCAGGTCGAGGTGCCAGCCGTGGTCCCGGTCCGGGTAGGCCGACTTCGCCCCGGCCAGCACCGCGAACGGTGCCAGGGTCACCCCGCGTAGGCCGTCGGTCGGCCCTACGTACGCCCGGTAGGCCGCCGAGTACGCGGCCACGTCGTCCCGGCGGCGGGTCGTCCGGTCCCGCAGCTCGCCCAGGTCGATCCCCCGGGCGGTGGCGGCGTCCAGCGCGGCCAGCGCCGCGGGCAGGGCCGCCCGGCCGGCGGCGCCGACACTCGCGTACTGCTCGCGGATCAGCCCGCCCGCCTTCGCCGACCAGGGCAGCAGCTCACAGTCGAGCAGCAGCCAGTCGGTGTCCAGCTCGGCCCAGAGCCCGGCGACGCCCACCGCCGTCCGGACCCGGGCGAGCAGCTCGTCGTCCAGCGGCGACCCGAAGAACGGCCGGCCGGTCCGCGTGTACACCGCGCCGCCGCCGAACGGGCCGAGGGCCGGCTCCCGGTCGACCAGGACGACCGCCCGCGAGCCCATGTGCTTCTCCTCGCAGACCACCCGGTCCACGCCCGCCGCGCGGTAGTCGGCGAACGCCTCGGCCGGGTGCTCCAGGAAGCCGTCCACGGTCGACGTCGAGCACGGCGCCATCGTGGGCGGCAGCCACACCAGGCGCTGCGGGTCCACGGCGAAGCGGCTCATCACCTCCAGCGCCGCGGCGGCGTTCTCCGCCGGCACGGTCAGCGACCCGTACGGGTGCTCGACGTGCCGCCGGCCGGTCACGTCGGTCAGCTCCAGCACCTCGTCGGGACGGGCCGGCGCGGCGGTCAGCGGGCGGACCGGCGCGTACCACTCCCGCTCCGCCGGCACCGAGACCAGCTCCCGCTCGGGGTAGCGCAGCGCCGTGAGCCGGCCGCCGAACACGCAGCCGGTGTCGATGCAGATCGTGTTGTTGATCCACTCCGGCTCCGGCGTGGGCGTGTGCCCGTACACGACCGTCGCGGACCCCCGGTACTCCCGTGCCCACGGGTAGCGCACCGGCAGCCCGTACTCGTCGGTCTCGCCGGTGGTCTCCCCGAACAGGGCGAACGCGCGGACCCGGCCGGACGCGCGGCCCTGGTACTCCTCCTTCAGCCCGGCGTGCGCCACCACCAGCCGGCCGCCGTCGAGCACGTAGTGGCTGACCAGGCCATCGACGAACGCCGCCACCTCGGCCGCGAACGTCTCCGGCTCAGCGGCGAGCTGCGCCATCGTCTCCGCCAGGCCGTGGGTGAGCCGCACGTCCCGGCCGCGCAGCTTGCGCAGCAGCTTCTGCTCGTGGTTGCCGGGCACGCAGAGCGCATGTCCGGCCGCGACCATGCCCATCGCCAGGCGGAGCACGCCGGGCGAGTCCGGGCCGCGGTCCACCAGGTCACCGACGAAGACCGCGGTACGCCCCGACGGGTGCGTCGCGTCCACCGGCCGGCCGGCGTCGTCCCGCACCAGCTCCCAGCCGAGCCGGACCAGCAGCGCCTCCAGCTCGGCCCGGCAGCCGTGCACGTCGCCGACGATGTCGAACGGCCCGGCCAGCTCCCGGCGGTCGTTGAAGAGCTTCTCGTAGCGAATCTGCGCGGCCTCGATCTCCTCGACCCCGCGCAGCACGTGCACCTTCCGGAAGCCCTCGCGGGCGAGCTGCCCGTACGTGCGCCGCAGGTCCCGCTGCATCCGGGCCAGCACCGGCCGCCCGAAGGTGCGGTCGGCCCGCGACTCCGTACGTTCCCACGCCAGGGCCTCGGGCACCTCCAGCACAATCGCGACCGGCAGCACGTCGTGCTCCCGGGCCACCCGGACCAGGGCTGCCCGCGCGTGCGGCTGGAGGTTCGTCGCGTCGACCACGGTGAGCCGGCCGGCCCGCAGCCGCTTGCCGGCGACGTAGTGCAATACGTCGAACGCGTCGGCGGACGCCGACTGGTCGTTCTCGTCGTCGGCGACCAATCCCCGGAAGGCGTCGGACGAGAGCACCTGCGTCGGCGCGAAGTGCCGGCGGGCGAAGGTGGACTTGCCCGAGCCGGAGACGCCGACCAGCGCGACCAGGGCCAGCTCGGGAATGTCGAGGACGGTCATCGGTCGGCCTCCGTCCGGGTGAACACGGCGAGTTGGGTCGGTGCGCCCACCTCGGGGTCGTCGTCGCCGACCCCCCGCAGGACGACGGTGTAGCCGTACGTGGAACCGACGCGGGCGGCCCAGCCGGCGAACTCGGCGCGGGTCCACTCGAACCGGTGGTCGGCGTGCCGGAGGCGTCCGGCGGGGAGACCCTCGTAGCGGACGTTGTGCTCCACGTTCGGGGTGGTCACCACGACCGTGTGCGGTCGGGCGTGGCCGAACACGGTGTCCTCCAGCGCGGGCAGCCGGGGCGGGTCCACGTGCTCGATCACCTCCATCAGCACCGCCGCGTCGTACCCGCGCAGCCGGTCGTCCCGGTAGGTCAGCGCGGACTGCCAGAGCCGGATCCGGTCGCGCTGCCGCTCCGGCAGCCGCTCCAGCCGCAGCCGCCGCGCGGCGAGGGCCAGCGCCCGGGTGGAGACGTCGGTGCCGACGATCTCGGTGAACCGTCGGTCGCCCACCAGCGCCGCGAGCAGCGCCCCGCCGCCGCAGCCCAGGTCCAGCACGCGGCTCGCACCGGCCTCGGCCAGCGCCGCGAGCACGGCCTCCCGCCGGCGCACGGCGAGCGACGGCCGGACCGGTCCGGCCTCCTCGGTGGCCTCCTCCACGGTGTCGGCGTCGACGGCGGCCGGCTCGTCGGCGAGCCGCTCCTCGGCCAGCCGGGCCAGCGCCAGCCCGGCCAGCGCCCGCCGGTGCGCCAGGTAACGACGGCTGATCATCGCCCGTTCGGGGTGGTCGGCCAGCCAGCCCGCGCCCGCCCGGAGCAGCTTGTCCACCTCGTCCGGAGCCACCCAGTAGTGCTTCGCGTCGTCCAGGACCGGCAGCAGCACGTACAGGTGGTTGAGGGCGTCGGCCACCCGCAGCGTGCCGGTCAGCGTGAGGTCCACGTACCGGCTGTCGCCCCACTCGGGGTGCGTCTCGTCGAGGGGGACCGGGGTGGCGGTGACCGTCCAGCCGAGCGGGCCGAACATCCGCGCCGCGACGTCCACGCCGCCGCGGCAGCGCAGCACCGGCACGCGGACCTCCAGCGGGATCGGCGTACGCGCCAGCTCCGGCCGGTCCCGGGACTCGCCGCGCAGCGCCGAGCGGAACACCCGGGACAGGGCGGAGGAGAGCAGGCTGGACGCCGCGTACGGCCGGTCGTTGACGTACCGCCCGAGGGTGAAGGTGTCGGGGGTCGCCGCCGCCTGCCGGCCCTTGCCCCGCGGGCCGGCGAGGCGCAGCGGGTCGACGTCGAGCAGCAGGGCGGCGGTGCAGCGGTCCTCGCCGGCCTCCGGGTAGAACACGTGCGCGGTGCCGACGGGCACGTCGAAGGAGTGCGCCCGGTCGGGGTGCTTCACCAGCAGGTGACCGAGGTCGGTCGCCGGACGGTGGGTGGTGGAGAGGGTGAGCAGCACGCCGCCCATGGTGTCAGTCTCGTCGATCTTGTGTCGTCCCGTTTTGCCCTGCCGTCGGGCCTGGATCGCGCCCGTAACGGACGGTGCCCCGCCGACCGGACAGGTCGGCGGGGCACCGGGTGGTGGGAGGTGTCAGGCCACGAAGCGCGTCTTGCGACGGCGGGTCACCACGTAGCCGGCGGCGCCGGCGATGAGCAGCAGGCCGCCGATGACGGTCACCAGGGTGGTCGAGTCACCGGTGATCGGCAGGGTCGGGTCGTCCCCGTCACCGCCACCCGCGCCGCCACCGTTGCCGGTCGCGTTGACCACGAGCTTGGCGGTGTCGTTGGCCGGCTTCAGGTCGTTGGGGAAACCACCGTCGCACTCGCACTTCTCGTTGATCTTCACGGTGCCGGTCGCGTTCGGGACGACCTTGTCGATCTTCAGCGCGAACTCGACGACCGGCTCCTCCCCGGCCTTCACGAACGGCTCCGAGTAGCAGAAGTACTTCCGCGCACCGGGCTCACCCGGCTCACCCATCTCGTCCTCGCCCTTGACCGGGAGGCAGACGTCGGGGGCGCCGATCGCGGTGGTGCCCGCCGGGATCTCCACGGTCATGTACGTGACGGAGGACCAGGAGCGGGTGTAGTCGAGGGTGGCCGGACCGTTGTTGCGGAAGCCGACGGTCGCGACGACCTCGTCACCGGCCTTGCCCGCGACCTTGTCGCCGATCGCCTCCAGGTCGGCGCCGTTCTTTCCGGTCACGGTCACCTCGAGGCCGGACCAGTTGTTGTCCGGGTTGGTGTCGGCCTGCACACCACGGGTGACCGCGGCGGTCGAGAGGGTGAGCGCCGGGCCGTCGCCCGGCTCGCCGACGGAACCGCCGAGGTCCTTCACGTAGGCGGCGAAGTCCTCGAACTCGGCGACGGTCATCCAGCTGTAGTAGGCGTACTCGTTGCCCGGCGCGTACGTGTCGGCGCCCAGCGCGTACGCCAGGTCGGCCCGGAGCGACTCGCCGACCGACACGGTGTCGTCGAAGCGGCAGGTGCGCAGCGCGTCGCCCTCGTACGTGCAGTTGCTGTAGCGCTTGCCGGCGCGGATGCCGTAGTCGGTGTCGAAGATCGCGACGGCGCCCTTGACGGTCGTCTCCCCCGCGTTGCGCAGGGTGATCGGGCTGGTGAAGCTCGCCCCCGGAGCGGCGGAGACCGTGGTCTCATCCTCGGTGCCCGCGAGGTCGACGCCCTCGCCGACCCGGACCGTGGAGGTGTAGGTGGCCGGGTCGAACCCGTCCGCGCTCACAGTGATCTTGAGATCACCGCTGTCCCCCTCCGCGGCGTCGTCCGTGGCGGTGAAGAGGACCTGGAGGACGCCGTACTGCCAGTCGTACAGCTCGGTCTCGAACGGCGACGTGCAGACCAGCACACCGGCCTCGGGCGCCTCGCAGCCGTCGAGCGTCGGCTCCTGGGACTTCACCTCGATCTTGCCGGCCAGGGCGCGGTAGTCGAAGCGGAGCGCCAGGCCCTCGACGACGACCGGCTCGGACGCGAACAGGAGCGGTCCGTCCATCTTGCCCGCGGAGTCCGTGGCGATGGTGAGGTCGTTCATGTAGACGCCAAGCTCCACGTCGGGAGCCTGCGCGGTCGCGGGAGTCGCGGAGGCGGCGACGAGCGCGCCTGCGACGCCGATCCCGGCGAACCAGCGCCGGGTGGAGTGCTTGAGCATGGGGGTTCCTTCGATGGGGGTCGCCAGAGGTGGTGGCCAGCGGATCTTAAGGAGTCCTTAAGCACGTCTGCTGTCCCTGACGCTGCCCGAGCGGCAACATCGACCGAACGGCTGATCATCTCCGCCGCAACGGCCGGGTCCGCCGTCACGCGAGGTGAGCGCATCGACCGTCCTGGTGCTGCGTCCGTCCCGGCCGTCCCGTCCGCTGACATGGATCCGGCCGGTGCCGCACCCCGTGTCCGGGGGCAGCACCGGCCGGCCGGTCCTGCCGAGCGTCAGCGGTAGTCGTCCTCGTCGGCGGCGACGACCCGGGCCTGCTCCATGGCATCCCAGTCGGCGACCTCCAGGCCGCGGTGCGGCTCGACGTCGACCTCGCTGGGACCGACGACCGTGGCCTGCTCCACCGCGTCGGCCGGCTCCGCCTCCAGGTCCCGCTCCTCCGGAGCGAGGTGGTCGCTCGGGGCGAAGTCCTCGTCGGGCTGACCCATCGTCCCTCCCTGGATCTCGTGCGGACAGCTACCCCACACACCGTACGGGTTGACCACCGTCCCCGCTCGGAGCCGGGACGAACGAGGAAACCGGAATGGCGCCCCCGCCCGGTGCGCCGGTGCCACGATGGATGGCATGGGCTTCCTGATCCGGCTGGCGATCACCGCGGTCGCGCTGTGGATCACGACGCTCATCGTGCCCGGGGTGGAGGTGAGCGGCCGGTCCGGCGCGAACACCGCCCTCACCCTGATCGTGGTGGCACTGATCTTCGGTGTGGTCAACGCCGTGCTCAAGCCGCTGATCCAGGTGGTGGGGTGCGTCTTCTACCTGCTCACCCTCGGGCTGTTCGCGCTGGTGGTGAACGCCCTGCTCTTCCTGCTCACCGACTGGATCGCTGGCGTGTTGGACCTGCCGTTCCAGGTGGACGGTTTCTGGGCGGCCTTCTGGGGTGCGATCGTGATGGCCGTCGTGACCTGGCTGATCAGCGTCGTCGTGCCGGACAGCCTGGAAGGGTGATGACCGCGGGCACCGGGTCGGTTGTGCCGGCCGCCACCTTCTACGGGATACTGCCGGCGGTGGACAGCGCGGTCCGGCGCACCCAAGGACAACAGCGGCCGGTGACGGCCGAGAGCGGTAAGTAAGGAGCGTTCGACATGCCCATCGCTTCCCCCGAGGCCTACGCGGAGATGCTGGACCGGGCCAAGGCAGGCCGGTTCGCGTACCCCGCGATCAACGTGACCTCCTCGCAGACCCTCAACGCGGCGCTGAAGGGGTTCGCCGACGCGGAGAGCGACGGCATCATCCAAATCTCCACCGGCGGCGCCGAGTACCTGTCCGGCCCGTCCGTGAAGGACATGGTCACCGGCGCGACCGCCTTCGCCCTGTACGCCCGCGAGGTGGCGAAGAACTACCCGGTCAACATCGCGCTGCACACCGACCACTGCCCGAAGGACAAGCTGGACAAGTTCGTCCGGCCGCTGATGGGCATCTCCCAGGAGCGCGTCAAGAACGGCCAGGAGCCGCTGTTCCAGTCGCACATGTGGGACGGCTCGGCGGTGCCGGTCGCGGAGAACCTGGAGATCGCCGAGCAGCTGCTCACCGAGGCCGCCAAGGGCAAGATCGTCCTCGAGATCGAGGTCGGCGTCGTCGGCGGCGAGGAGGACGGCGTCGAGAACGCCATCAACGAGAAGCTGTACACCACCGTCGAGGACGGCCTGGCCATGGTCGACGCGCTCGGCCTGGGCGAGAAGGGCCGCTACATGGCGGCGCTGACCTTCGGCAACGTGCACGGCGTCTACAAGCCGGGCAACGTCAAGCTCCGCCCTGAGGTGCTCCACGACATCCAGGTGGCCGTCGGCGGCAAGTATGGCAAGGACAAGCCGCTCAGCCTGGTCTTCCACGGCGGCTCCGGCTCGCTGCTGTCGGAGATCCGGGAGGCGCTGGACTACGGCGTGGTGAAGATGAACATCGACACCGACACCCAGTACTGCTTCACCCGTCCGGTCGCGGACCACATGTTCCGCAACTACGACGGCGTCCTCAAGGTCGACGGCGAGGTCGGCAACAAGAAGATGTACGACCCGCGGGTCTGGGGCAAGGCCGCCGAGGCCGGCATGGCCGCCCGGGTGGTCGAGGCCTGCGAGGCCCTGCGCTCCACCGGCACCAGGATGAAGTGACGCGCTGACGCGTACCGCGGCCGGCTCCCCGCAGGGGAGCCGGCCGCTCGCGTCTTCAGGCCCCGGTGAGCAGGCGTACGGCCACCCGGACGTCGTCGGTCACGTGGATGGTGGGTGAGAGGTCCCCGAACGGGGACGCGGCGAGCAGCGGGCGCAGCAGCGACTCCACCGGCAGCTCGCGGGTCCAGTACGCGCGGTCCAGGAACACGTACGCGCCGCTCGCCCCGTCGGTGCCGTAGTAGGTCTTCGTCGCCGCCTGGAACACCTCCTGCACGGTGCCGGCCCGGCCGGGCGCGAACACGATCCCGCCCCGGGCCAGCCGCAGGATCGTGTCCTCCCGGATGGCGTTCGAGAAGTACTTGGCGATCCGCCCGGCGAACAGGTTCGCCGGCTCGTGCCCGTACAGCCAGGTCGGGATGGCGAGCCCGCCGCCGCGCGCCCAGTCCACGTCGCCGGCCGTGAGGGCGGCCGAGTCGGCGCGGGACCGACTGGCCGCGTCGCCGGTGCCCGCCGGCGGCGGGAGCGCCGCACCGAACAACTCCCGGACCCGCAGCGCCGCCGCCGTGTACCGGTCGTGGTCGGTGAAGTCGGGTGCCCCGGCCAGCAGGTCGATCGCCGCGTCCAGGTCGGCGGCCGGCCGCAGCGCCAGGTACGCCCCCAGGTTCGCCGCCTCCATCACGCCGGGCCCGCCGCCGGTGACCACCAGCCGGTCGGCCCGGGCCAGCTCGCGACCCAGCACGGCCGCCATCCGGTACGGCGTGCTGCCCCGCGGCACCGCGTGCCCACCCATGATGCCGACCACCGACTGCGGGCCGTGCGTGGCCAGCCAGGCGCGGGTGGCGTCGGCGAGGGCGTTGTCCACACCGTGGTCGTGTAGCCGCTGGCCGAGCGCCTCCCGGACGTCCGGCAGCGCACCGCCGTGGGTGCGGAAGTGCGCGTACACGCGGGTGTCGTACATGCCCTCGAAGCCGCCGTCGGCGAAACCGGCGGCCAGGTCCTCCGGGGTGTACAGGTGCGACGGCTGCGTGGGGTACGGCAGCCCGGAGAAGGGCGGCACCACGTTCGCGCCGCGCCGGACCAGGTCGGCACCGACCTCCCGGGAGGCGAACCGGCAGCCGACGAAGAGCGTGCCGGCGACGGCCACGCCGCGGAGGTCGGGAGGGTCGAGGTCGAGCCGGAGGCCCTGCACGGTCAGCCCGGCCAGGCTGCCGGTGGCCAGCCGCCGGTCGAACTCGGTGCGGGTCTCGACCTCGTCGGCGCAGATGTGCGGCTCGATGACGTCCGCGGGTGGTGGGGTCGGCACCGGATCATCCTGCCCGGTCCCGGCAACCCGCCAAACCACCCGCGGGCCGGGCGGAACCGGCCCCCATGGGCAGGAGCCCGGTGGCGCGGCCACCGGGCTCCTGCGAAACCGGGTCCTGGGGAGGCTCCGGACCATTAGTTGTAGTGGAAAACATCCCGCTCCGGCATGGGCCGCAGGCGTGACCAACTCCTCACCCGTTCAGCCGACCGGGTCCGCCAACCCTCTCGCGTGTCGCGTTGCGAAGCGGGTTGAATGGGACGATGCAGAACCTGTTGCCGGAGCCACCGGCCACCCTCCTGCCCGCGCACGACGAGGCCGACGCTGCCCTGGCCGCCGCCGAGGAGACCGGCAGCGACGAGGCGTTCGCCGAGGTGGCGGCGCGCTTCCCGACCTTCAGCGCGGCCTGGGCCGCGCTGGCGGCCCGCGCCTTCGCGGCGGGCCAGGTCATTCCGGCGTACGCGTACGCCCGCACCGGCTACCACCGGGGCCTCGACCAGCTGCGCCGCAGCGGCTGGAAGGGGCACGGCCCGGTGCCGTGGTCGCACGAGCCGAACCGGGGCTTCCTGCGCTGCCTCTACGTGCTGTCCCGGGCCGCCGACGCGATCGGGGAGGCGGACGAGGCGGCCCGCTGCGCCCAGTTCCTCCGCGACTGCGACCCGGCTGCGGCGGACGCCCTGGCCAGCAACTGACCGCACCACCGAGGGCCGGCCGGGTGCGTGGCCGGCCCTCGTCGTGGGTCAGAGGCCCTCGGCGACCGCTGCGGCGATCTTGAGCCAGGCGTCGCGGGTGGCGGCGGAGAGCGCCCCGTACCGGATCGGCTCGCCGGTGTCGATGAGCCGCTCGTACGGGGCCAGCAGCACCGACCGGGTCCGCGCCGAGAAGTGCTCCTGGATGGCCGGCAGGTCGATCTCCTTGCGCGACGGCGGCATCGAGACCACCGTCACCGCCTGCCGGACCAGCCGCTGCCGCCCGCTCTGCTCCAGGTGGTCGAGCATCCGGGCGGCCGTCTCGGCCGAGTCGTTCCGCGCCGACATGGTGACCACCAACTGGTCGGTGGCGTCCATCGCGGCCTGCCAGTTCTGGGCCCGGACGTTGTTGCCGGTGTCCACGAAGATCAGCTTGTAGAAGCGGCTGACCACCTCGCGGATCTCGGCGAACGCGGCGGCGGTGAGCATCTCGCCGCCGGTGGCCGACTCGTCCGAGGCGAGGACGTCGAACATCCCCTCACCCTGCGACCGCACGTACTGGGACAGGTCGCCGACCCGCCCGTGCGAGCCGTGGAACTGCCCCAGGTCGCGCAGCAGGTCCCGGACGGTACGGGCGTGGAAGTCCTGCTGGGCGCGCATGCCCAGGGTGCCCTGGGTCTCGTTGTTGTCCCAGGCCAGCACGTAACCGCCGCGCTTCTGGCCGAACGTCATGGCGAGCAGCAGGATGGCGACGGTCTTGCCGGCGCCGCCCTTCGGGTTGACCACGGTCACCTGCCGCAGCCCGCCGAAGTTGCGGCGGACCATCTCGATGTCCCGCCGCAGTTCCTGCTCGTGCCGGCCGGGCGGCAAGCGCAGCCCGATGCGGTTGGCCACCGCCCGGACGCCCATCGTGGCCACCGGGTCCGCGGGGCGCACCTGCCGGCGCCGGGCGAAGTCCTCGGCCGTCGGCGGGGCACCCACCTCCGGGCTCCACCCCGCCTGGGGGGCCGCTTCCGGTGTCGGGTACTGCCCGGGCTGCGCCACCGGGCTCTGCTGCCAGGGCGGCGGATACCAGCCGGGCTGGGGCGGGAACGGGCCGGGTGGCGGTGGCACGGCAGCCGCCTCGCCGGGGGCGCCCGACTCGGGCGGGGTCGCGGCCGGGACGGCTTCGGTCGGCGCCGCCCAGGCGGGGGCGGTGTCGTTGCCCCAGGCGGCGGACGGCGTGCCCGCCTCGGCCGGTGGCGTCCAGGCGGGTTCCGGCGGGGTCCCCCCGGCGTCCGGGTGGGTCGGCTCGGCGGGCGATGCCGTGCCCGGATGGCCGGGTGGCTCGGTCGGCCCGGGTCGCTGCGGGGGCTGGGCCCACGGAGACTCGCCGGCCCGGCCGGCGGGCGTGCCGCCGGGCGCGGTGTGGTCCCCGCCGGCGTGCCGGGCCGCCGACGTCCCGCCCCGCGCTCCGGCGTAGCTCTCCGCGGCCCGCGGGGCCGCCGACCCCTCGCCCCGCGCTTCGGCGTAGCCCTCGCCGGAGTGCCCCGCCCTCGATGGCTCCCCTCGCGCCCCGGCGGTGCCCGGAGCGCCGGTGCCCGGGCCGGCGGGACCGGCCGCGTCGAGGCTGAACGGCAGGTCGAGGTCGACGCCGGCGGGCTGACCGGGTCGGGGCGCCGGCACCGCCGCCGCGCCGGAGGCCGGTGGCGGGCCGGCGTGGCCCGCGCCCGTGCCGCCGGACGCCGTACCGGTGTGTGGGGCGGGGTGCGGGAAGGCCGAGCCGCCGCTCACCGGCGCGGTTGCGGCGTCCGGTCCAGGGAGGTTGCCCCCGGTCGTCGCCGGATGGGTGCCGTGGGCCGGACCGGGCGGCAATGGGGGCAGCGGGGTCTGGCCGCCCCACCGGGCCGGATCGCCGCGTTGGGCCGGAGCCCCTCCGGGCGCCCACCCGGACGGGGAAGGGCCGCCGGGCGCCCAGCCGGATGCGGCGTCGGCGGGTGCCCACCCGGACGAGGCGCCACCGTCGGGCGACGCGCCGGTGCGGTCGTCGGTCGGGTCCGGGGTCCACGGACGGGTGGCTCCGGGCGGGCCGATCATCGCCCAGCCACCCGGGACCGGCGCCCCGCCGCCCACCGCCGGCCCGGCGGACGCGGGTGGCTGGCCGGGGACGCCCGGTGGCGCCCAGGACGGCGCTCCCTCTGCCTGGGCTGCGGGCCACAGTGGTTCGATGTCCCGCTCGGGCACCGGCTGCTGGCCGGGCGCGTACGACCGGTCGGCGTTCTCGTCCACCACGAGTCCTCCCCATTCCTCCTGCCGAGGATAGGCCCCCGGACCGGCCGGGTCGGATCGCCGGGACCGGTCAGGCCGACCACACCGCCCAGGCGCCCGGCTCGGTCCACCAGGACCGCTTGCGGCTCAACGTGCCCTCGGCGCCGTCGTCGACGAACGGGACGGAGCCCTCGCGGGGCACCACGGCCACCGCCCGCCCACGGGCGCGGCGGACCTCGAGTCGTACCCGCTTGCGACCCCACCGCGACCGGGCGACCACCGGGACGGCCACCGCGACCTCGACCAGGCCGTCGGTCGGGTCCGGGGTCGCGAGCAGCGCCACGTCGTCCAGCCGGGCGTACCCACCGGCGTTGCCGATCGCGCAGGCGAGCAGCGGTTCGTCGCCCGCGGTGAGGATCGTGTCGTCGACCTCCACCCGGCCCCGCCAGTGCAGCGGCCGGCCGCCCTCGTCGGCCGCGCCGAGCAGCGCGCCGTCGAGCGTCACCGAGCCGCCGTCGTTGCGCAGCAGGTCCAGCCGTCGGGGTGCGCCGTCCAGCACCGCGGCGGCGACCGCCGCCGGGTCACGGGGCAACCCGAGCTGCGCCGCCAGGTCCCGGTGCGCGCCGCTGCGGGCCGGATCGAGCGGGAGTACGCCGACCGGCGGCAGGTCCGGCACGGTCCGGTTGGCGGCCAGGTCCTCCGGGCGGCGGCTCGGCGGTGGGGCGTACCGCCGGACCAGCCGGCGCACCACGGCGCGCAACTGTGCGTCACTGGCTGTGGCGACGACGAGGCGGGTCTTGGAGTCGGGGTCGGGCCAGGCGAGGCCGTCCGGCCGGGGTGGGCCGTCGAGGCGGGCGAGCACCTCGTCGATCTCCGCGTCCGAGCGGGCGGTCACCGTCTCCACCCGCGCGCCGCGCGCGGTCAGCGCGTCCGCGCAGGCCAGCACCGGTACGCGCGGCGTCTCGCAGCGTTCCTCGGCCGGCTTGGCGGCCGCCTCGCCCGCGCCACCGCAGCAGCCGTCGCCGCTGCCGCAGCCGCCGGGGGCGTCCCGCTCCGAGCCGAGGGTGAGCAGCACCACGTCGTACACGGGTTGGAGCCTCCTGACTCTCGGCGCAACCCCTGCCGGTCGCGCCGTCACTACTTGTTAGCCTGACACCCCGGGCTCGCTGACCGGTCGCCACCTGGCACCCGAGCCTTCTGGAGGCTGAGAAGATGCCAGCGATCGTGCTCCTCGGTGCCCAGTGGGGCGACGAGGGCAAGGGCAAGGTTACCGACCTGCTGGGTGAGCGGGTCGACTACGTCGTGCGCTACTCCGGCGGCAACAACGCCGGTCACACGGTGATCACGCCGGACGGGCAGAAGTACGCGCTGCACCTGATGCCGTCGGGCGCCCTCTCGCCGAGCGCGAGGATCGTCATCGGCAACGGCGTGGTGGTCGACCCGAAGGTGCTGCTCACCGAGATCGACGGGCTCGCCGAGCGCGGCGTGGACGTCTCCCGGCTGCGCATCTCGGGCGACGCGCACCTGATCATGCCGCACCACCGGGCGCTGGACCGCGTCGTCGAGCGCTACCTCGGTTCGTCCCGGATCGGCACCACCGGCCGGGGCATCGGGCCCGCGTACGGCGACAAGGTCGCCCGCATGGGCATCCGCGTGCAGGACCTGCTCGACCCGGGCATCCTCCGGAAGAAGCTGGAACTCGCCCTGCGCGAGAAGAACCAGATCCTGTTCAAGGTCTACAACCGCAAGGCGATCGACGTCGACGCGACCGTCGAGGAGTACCTGGAGTACGCCGAGCGGCTCACGCCGTACATCGCGGAGACCCGGGCGATGCTCTGGGACGCGCTGGACCGCGGCGAGACCGTGCTGCTCGAGGGCGCCCAGGCGACCATGCTCGACATGGACCACGGCACGTACCCGTTCGTGACCTCGTCGAACCCGACGGCCGGCGGGGCGTGCGTCGGCGCGGGCATCCCGCCGACCGCCATCACCAAGGTCATCGCGGTGAGCAAGGCGTACACCACCCGGGTCGGCTCCGGGCCGTTCCCGACCGAGCTGTTCGACGACAACGGCCAGCACCTGCGCAAGATCGGCCACGAGTACGGCACGACCACCGGCCGGGAGCGCCGGTGCGGCTGGTTCGACGCCGTCGTCGCCCGGTACGCGTGCCGCCTCAACGGCGTCACCGACCTGGTGGTGACCAAGCTGGACGTGCTGACCGGGTTGCCGAAGGTGCCGATCTGCGTCGGGTACGAGATCAACGGCCGGCGGGTCGACGACATGCCGATGACGCAGACCGACTTCCACCACGCCACCCCGGTGTACGAGGAACTCGACGGCTGGTGGGAAGACATCACCAAGGCCAGAACCGAGGACGAACTCCCGGAGAACGCGAGGCGCTACATCGCCCGCATCGAAGAACTCTGCGGCACCCAGGTCAGCGTCGTCGGCGTAGGACCAGGCCGCGAGGAAAACGTACTCCGCCACCCCCTCCTCCCCTGATACGAAAATCGGGCGGTCGTGGTGATCAGGTCAGGCTGCTTGTGCGGGGTGGACCGTGACTTGGTAGCCGAGTTGGTGGAGTTGGTCGATC
>NZ_JBEYSU010000015.1:86820-147026 GCF_040704235.1 Micromonospora sp. NPDC047707 | reverse complement strand
GCACATCCTGCACTGGTCGATCTGGCGACGAACATCCCAAGCCCGCGCCCGCCGATCCCACTACCAGCGCAGACAGGCCAAATGACGTTGGAGTATTAAGACCCCCCGACGGCCGCGCCGGCTCCGGCCGGGAACGTGCGGCCGTCGCGGTGGTTCTAGGCAAGTTTCTGTCTCGACCTGCTTCAGTGTGCTGTGCCACTCGGGCTGCTGGCGCTGTCTGAACTAATGGCTTAGATCTCGGCGAGTCGCTGATCAGGGCTCTTCTTCCGGTGACCCGTCTGCTGCGCCGGAAGGGGTCGGCCAACCTGGTTTACCTGACCGACCCGACGCTGCCCGGCCGGGGGAGGTCATCTGGGCTCAGAGTCCCTAATGTCGCTGGGCAGGCGCTGCTCTGCAGTTGTCGGCTGGTGCTTCCAGGCGCGGCGTGCGGATGGCTGTGGCACTTGCCGGTGCTCTCGGGTCGTGATGGCAGGGGTTGAGATGGATCGGGGAGACAGGCGCAAGCGCGGAGTGGCCTGGGCAGTGGTCGCCGTACTTGCATACGCGTCGCTCGCGCTGGCCGGCAATCTGCTCACCAACCGCGTCGACCTGCCGGGCCAGCACGGGCTGACTGCGGTGGTCGGGGCCTTCCTGTTGCTGCTTGTGGTGGTTGCGACGATTGAGGCGCGTTCTCGCCGCGACGGGTCGGCCGCTGCTCCAACAGCGACCGCCGAAGAATCGGTGGTCGGCCGGCCCGGTGAATGTACCTGTGCTGCGCCGCATGAAGCGGGGAAGGTGCGTTCAGCGCCACACCAACCTGGATGGTGGCCACTGCGGACGGTCGGCGAGTTGGAGAGCAGGCGGTACTCGATATCAGACCACCGCGTGAAAAGAGTCTTCGACGCAGCGGGCTGGGAAGGCACGCTGCGGAGCATGTACCCCGACGCCCCGTTGGTGTCGTTGGGTGGCATTACCTTTCCCATCTGGGCTGAGGTTGCGGCACCCGACGTCTGGGGCGACCTCGACTCGGCGATTGGAGACATCACCGACCACGTACGCCCTGACAGGCGTCGGTATGACGCGGAAGGTCGTGGTTTCGACCGCCGCGGCAGGGGAGAGTTCCGACGCACCTACTGGCGGCGCGACGAAGTTCGACGGTTCAACGCGGAGACGTTTGCGCTCGACAAGATCGAGCGCTACGGGCACGGCAGGTTCCGCATTGATGCTCGCTACGGGACCTACTTCCAGTCGGTGGCGACGTCCGAGATGCTCGAGCGAGAGTTCATCAACGTCGTCAGTAGCCGCCCGAATGCTGTGTGGTCGTTGAGCGACTTTCCCCGACGCGCCTGGCTACGAGGGATGGCTGGCGGTGATGAGCTCTTCAATGGCGCCCACCGGGCAGCCGCCTTGTCGGTGGCGGCAGTAGTAATTGTGAAGGAAAGGCAGGGGTACAGTGCGCTGTTGAGCCGAAGATCTGGGGATGTCAAAACGCATCCGGGTTTCCAGCACGTCTTCCCCTCCGGAATCCTTGCGCCGACCAGCTCCCGGTACGGCAGTGAGCGCGCGGAGTACTCGGTGAAACGGGCCTTCCTTCGCGAGTTCGCCGAGGAGTTGTTCGGGTACGACGACCTGGCCTACGACCGCCGGGACCTCCGCGATGCGCTCGACGGCGTCTGGCCGATCCAGCACCTACTCAACGCTACTCAGCCCGGACCCAGGGGCGAAAGAGCGGCGGTCGAGATTAGATACACCGGCATCTCGGTGCCATTGCTCACCCTTCGCCCGGAGGTGTACGTGCTCGTCCTGGTCCGTCAGCCAGGCTGGTTCGATGAGCTGGTGAGCGGAGCGGAGCTCAGATGTCGCCGCCACGGATTTAACCTGAACTGGGAGTTCGAGGACGACCGAGACAACATCCACGGCAAGAGGCTCGACTCGATCCGTGTTGAACTCGACGATCGGTTCGAGCTGACCGGCGGGCAGCGGTTGACTCCGCTCAACACCGTTCCTCACGCCGCCGCGGCCCTGTGGCTGGGTACCCAGGTTGCCCGTGAACTGGTGTAGCGCGCTCTCGCCCTAATGCCGCTGCCCCTGAGGAGGGGTATTCGCCCGAGCAGCCTCGGACCCAATCATGTCTCTGCTCATGGCGAGGGCCCGTAGGAGGCGCTGGTCCGAGCCGAGCGAGAAGCTGGTCGACGCGAAACCGGCCGCCTCAAGGATCTTGACAAGCTTCGTGATGTGTAGGGCGTCGACGACATCGCCGTACCTCAGCAACTCGCGTGCAACGTAGGCGTCCTCGAAGGTGAGGGCCTGGTTGGTTAAGCCAGCGGCGAGACTCCGTACATCCGGGTGATCTACTCTGTCGGTCGCTTCGATGATCGATAGCCCGAGGCGGGTGTGGAAGAGCGCAAAGCTCTGCGTTGGCGTCAACCGCAGGTAGCTCTCCAGCATCACGCCGAGGTGGTCGCTCGGTCGGGCAGGCGTGGCCTGGGCACATAGGTAGCCGAGGCAGGCGGTTATCGCCTGCTCCCACAGTTCGCCGCACGCAGTCTCGGACACGATGGTGCGTGCGCGTTCGATCTCACCGGTGGTGGCGTGCGCTATGACGGCCACCTGGCGGCCGTCGAGCATGCGCTGACCGATGCCGTTGTGCCGCTTCAGATGCTCGTAGGCCTCCTGCCACCGGCCGGCGCTGGTCAACGCGCGAGCACCATCGGCGATGAGCACGCCCCACAACCATCGCCGTACTTCGCGATGATCGTCGTCGCTCCACGTGAGCCTGCTCGCTGGCAGTGGATAGCCGTCGACCGAGGTGTCGGTCCATGTCGAGACCGCGTGGAAGAGGTCCGTGAGGAGTTGAAGCGCGGCATCGCCGTCGCCGTCTCGGATATGCAGGCGGGCAAGGTTGACCAGAGGCTCGAGGGCATGCCGCGCGGCCTGTGCGCCCCAAGGAAGAGTGGGAAGATAAGCCTCGGCGTGCTCGTGGCACCGCTGCCGGGCCAGGTCTGGCTGGCCGCAGTCGGAGGCAATCAGTGCAGCCTGGTTGTAGACGGCAGAGGCGGCAGCGAGGTCGTTCGCCCGCTCGGCGCGTTCCGCCAGCGCGCACAGGTCGTCGACCCGGGCGGTCAGGGCCTTGGCGATGGGCCGTGGCCGGGCGACGAGCGGGAACCGCCGGAGGATCGGGTTGTTGGGGTCCATCGTCACTGCCAGGTGACGGTGATGGGGTGGTGCGGGCGGGGGAGGACGAAGCGTCCGACCGAGGGGTCCGCTTCGACCGGGGCGCCGGGGATGTCGAAGCGGACGACGCGGGAGCGGTAGTCGGCGTTCCAGGTGCGGATTTCCTTGCTGACGTGCTGGGCGAGGTCCTTGCCGCCGGGTCCGTGACCGACGACGCCGACTTCGTACAGCCTGCTGCCGTCCGCGGCCGGCGGCGCGGGTCGGATGGTGAGGTAGGCGAGGTCCGCGCCGCGGGTGGTGGCCATCGCGCCCCACGGGAACATCGGGGTTACGGTGCCTCGTTCGATGGTCGCGGGTTGGGCGTTCATTCGCATGATGGCGTTGTCGAGGCGGCAGGCGAGCCAAAGGTCCATCCACTCGTACGGCACCATCGGCGGGAAGAGAACCTCGGTCCAGATCTCGTGGCGCTCGGTGTCCAGCACGCCGACCAGTGCCGCTGCGTCGACGTCCTGGTCCTTGTGTACCTGCAGGGTCACGTCCTGCTCCGCGGTGAGGGCGACGAGGCGGCGTGCGTCGTCGCCGATGCCGCGCAGCGGCATGAACACCGCCAGCTCGCTGCCGACGTCGCGCCATCCGCCGTCGTGACGTTCGAAGATGATCGAGCGGGATGCGGCGCCGCGGAGGCGGAGCGGTACGACGAGGCGACCGCCGGGGGCGAGCTGATCCAGCCACGCGGTGGGTGTTTCCCAGGCACCGACGGTGGCGATGATCCGGTCGTAGGGTGCGCCGTTGGGGTGGCCGAGCGCGCCGTCGCCATGGACGACCTCGACGTTGGTGACGGCTGCGGCGGCGAGGTGGTCGCGGGCGCCGGCGACGAGGTCGTCGTCGACGTCGATCGTGACGACGTGCCCGGCGTCGCCGACGATGGCTGCCAGGAGGGCGGCGTTGTAGCCGGTACCGGCGCCGGCTTCCATGACTCGGTGGCCTGGCTGGGCGTTGAGCTGTTCGAGCATCATGGCCACGATTCGGGGTTGCGAGGCGGCGCTGATGGAGGTGCCGCGGCCGTCGGTCTTGGTGTAGACGGGACCGTCGACGTACGCCTGCTGCAGTGGCACTCCGGGCAGGAACAGGTGCCGCGGGGTCTGGCGCATCGCTTCCTCGACGGCGGGTGTGCGGATGACGTTCTCGGCGAGCAGCCGGTCGGTGAGCTCGGTTCGCAGTGCGGCGGGTTCACCAAGGGTGGTCACCTGCTCGACGCTAGTGGTCGCGGGCGTGGGTTCTGGGGTCGACACGATGCTCCTTCTGCTGGTGGTGTGGAAGACGTTTCGTACCGCGAGTGCGGCGAGGATGGACTGGTCCCGTACGGACAGGCCCATTCGGTTGGCGTGGAAGATGACGTGGTGGGCGATGACCGCGCGGAGCCCTCGTCGGAGGCGGCCGTGCCGCGCCAGGTCGGCGAGGGCTTGGCCGGCCTTCTCGAACGCGTCGAGCCAGGAGTGGTGCCCCACGAGCGGGCCACCCGAGCCAGTGAGGCTGCGGGCGTCGACGGTCATGAGCCGGTTCATCGCCCGGGTCAGGGCATCGGTCTGCTCAACGTCTGGGGTGGGGGAGGGGCGTAGCTCGGCGACCTTCGCCCAGACGTCGCCTTGCTCGTACCAGTCGAGGCCGGCGCTGCGCATCAGGACGCTGCAGAGCAGGACGGCGAGTTCACGATTGCCCAGCGCGGGCGGCGCGGTGGCTGGTCGGAGCAGTTGGTGGCGGCTGTCCTGGTGGAACAGTTCGTGGGCGACGTGCATGGCGGCTGTACCGCCGAAGGCCAACGTCTCCGGCTCGTAGACGCCTCGGGTCCAGTTGACGATGCGGTCGTCGACGGCGAGCCGCTCCAGCACGTCCTCGATCGGGTGTGACGTCGGGTCGTCGGCGACGTACCGCCATCGCCAGGTGGGGTACTTCCGGACGTACCACCACCCGTGCAGGGCGCCGTCGTCCTGCGCTGCGGCCAGTGCGGGCGCCAGGACGGACGTGGCGATCTCCTCGGCTGCGGTTGGGTTGGGGAACTCGACGGTGTACTGGCGCCAGGCGGGTGTTGGCATCGGGCTCGACGTCCTCGTTGTCAGGGGCGGGTGGTGAGCAGGCAGGAGTCCCAGGAGCTGTTCGACGCCGCTGCGGTGCTGCAGCTCAGTGCGGCCAGGGCGACGCCGGCGGCGCCTTCGAGCAGTCCCGGTCCTGCCGCGTCGGCGACCAGCGCGACGGCCGTCCGCCGCGCCCCGGCGGCGAACGGATCGATCCGGTTGAGAAGGCGGGGGACAAGGGCGCCGAGGCGTTGCGCGGTGGCGGGCAGGGCGTCGGCGGCGACGCGGTGCGCGATGTGTGCCAGGCCGGCATGGCCGTGGCAGAGGGACGGGTCGGTGGTCGCGGTGAGCTGGTGCGGGTTGGCCAGCGCGCGTACGAGTGCGTGCTCGACTGCGGTGCGACGGGCCGGATCGTTCAGCGCCAGGGCGGCGAGTTGCTGGGCGCGGACCAGGCCCGCAGTGCCGTAGCACCAGGACGGGCGCTGGGCGCGGTGGACCTGCGCGCGGTCCGCCCGCAGCTGAGCTCTGGTGATCCAGTACGGCCAGACGGGACCGGCTTCGGTGTCGCTGCGCCACCGGTCGAGCCAGGAGCAGATGGTCGAGGTGGCGGCGAGCTGGCCGTCGACAACGACACCGCGCAGAGCGGCGAGTGCCAGTAGTGCCATGGGTCCGACGATGCCGTGCGCCATTCCGCTGTTGGCGTGACCGCCGGGGAAGCGGCCGTCGATGTGTCCAGAGGGCCCGCTCCCAGTCCACCAGCCTTGTAACACCTCGCCGTCGCGGTGCAGGGGTTGGGTCAGCCGGACCAGGTACTGGAGCACGGCACGCAGTTCCGGCCCGTCCGGCGCGCGTTGGAGCAGGTACGCGCCGATCCCGGTGAGCCCTCGGATCGCGTCGAACTCGGCGAGGGCCGGTAACTCGCCGGCGTCGATGCGAGCGTGGGCTGCGTCTACTCGGCGCCGGCTGTCGGCAGCGATCGCCTGGTCGAGGTCCTCGAGTGCGCGGGCGTACAGGCCGGGTCGGTGGGTGGCGGCGCAGGCGAGGACGTGGGCCAGGGCGGGTGCGCCGTGGAAGGGGTGGCTGTCGGCGCCCGCCGTTACCGGCTGGCTGGTAGCGGCGGTGAGCCAGTGCTGGGCGCGTTGCCAGGGTCTTAGCCCCGCCGCTGCCAGCTCCACGTGCAGCAGCGCGATGCCGGGTACGCCGAGGGCGAGCGATTGCCGCCACCACGGTTGGTGGGCGGGGAGTCCGGGGGCGTCGGGGTGAGCGAGCAGGTCGGCCACCGCGACGGCCAGCTGGTGGCTTTCGTACGCAAGGCTCATGACCGGCTCCGGGCGAAGTAGGCGAGCGCGGCGGCCCGGGCGAGGTAGCGGCACTGGTCCTCGTCGTCGAAGTCGATGCCGACCGCCCGGATGTAGTGGGCGTGCATCAGCGAGCCGAGGACGTCGTTGACGTCGGTGCCGTCGGTGTGCGGGCCGGGTAGGTGGGTCCGGTAGACGGCGAGGGTGATGTCTCGGTTCTTCCAGGCGTCGACGATGGCGGTGCCGCCGGGTACCGCGCGAAGCGCTGCCCAGTCGCCGCCGGGGTGGGCGAGGCGGACGGCTTCGCGGAACAGCGGCCGGGCGACCGGCTGTGGCGCTGCCGGAGGTACGTGGTCGATCAGCCAGCGCATGCCGGCCTCGACGCTGCCGGTGTAGGCGATGGCGATGGCCGCGATCTGCGCGGCGACCAGCGCCTGCCGGCTGGGGCGTACCGGTTGGCGCAGCTGCGTCAGTACGGCGTGGGAGTCGGCGATGAACACCGCCTCGGCGGCCTGCATGGCAGGGCCGGATCCCCACCGGCCGGTCTCCGGGTAAGAAGTGGCGTACTGCACCTCCCGCAGGAGGCCGCGCCGGCGCAGGTCGTCGGCCCACGCGCTGACCCGCTGCGCCGCCGGCCCGAACGCCGATGCGTCGGGCAGAGCGATGCGCAGCCGTAGGTGCTGATCCGGGTCGCGGAACCGGAGAAACCACCAGTCGGGCGGCGAATCCCACTCGGCGAGCAACCGAGGCAGGTGCTCGGCCAGCAGAAGGTCCTGGCGGCGGATGTCCCCGTACAACTTCGCGAGCAGGATCCGCGAGGCGGCCGGACTCTGCCCCTGGTCGCGGCCGATGACCCGCGCGGCAGTCGGCGCGGGCAGCGGCGGCCACGGTGGCGGTTCGGTGGCGCGCAGCGCAACGATGACCTCGTGCGGGCGGCCGCCACACCACCCGAGAGCCTCCGGAGTGGGCGCCTCCACGAGGACCGCTCGTGGCGCCGTGAGCAGATGGGTACGTAGCAGCACGCGGTGGGCCGACTCGTCGAGATCCAGCGGCAGCCGCCGGTCGGCCTCGACCAGGTACACCAGGCGTGGCAGCCGCCGGCGCGCCCGCCACTGGTCGAAGGCGTCGTCCCAGGCGTACCAGGGCTGGTGGCGGTCGGGCAGCTCGCCGGCCTCCAGCCGCCAGGTCGCGGGAGCCAGGATCGCCCGCCCGTACCGCACCCGCGGCAGGAAGGGCAGCCTCGCCCGGGCGGCAGCGCTCCAGTCGAAGGCCGTGACCTGTGCGCACTGGGCGCGCCCGAGTTCGATGAGGAACCGGGCCAGCGGCGGCGTGTGGGTGCGCAGGTTCAGCGCATGCATGCCGACCGCCTCGATCCGGTGACCTCGGTCGGGCACCGCGAGATACATGCGTCGGCCGTCGCAGCCCACCGCGAGGTCGTCGACAGCGAGGACCGATGGGCTCGGCCAGCGGTGTTCGGCCAGGCTGATCACCGTCGGCAGGACCTGAACGGAGCGCGCTACGTGCGCGGTCGCCGGGTCCAGCGGCGGAAACGACACCTGGGCCGGCATCGTGTCCCGGTCGCCGGCGGGCAGGTCGGCCAGGCCGGCGGCCAGCCGTCCGGCATCGGTCGGTCGAAGCACGCTGAGGAACCGGCCGGTGAGTCCGCCGGCGGTCCGGGACACGGACGTGACCTCGAGCGTGAACCTGCCACGAGCGAGGTCCCTCTCGTCGGCTGCCTGCACACGTACGGCTGCCTCCAGGTGTGGAGGCAGACGCAGCCGTTGTGGACCCAGTTCCAACTGCGCGACCAGCGCCTCGTCGAGGACAACCTCCATCGCGCCGTCCAGTGCCGCTCGCTGCGCTACCTGCAGCAGTAACTCGTCCCGCGTCGAGATCGGTGAGCGAGGCTCTGGGGCAGGGCTGCCCGGGTAGCCGTCTGGCAGGCCGATGCCGCTGTCCGGGTCAACCACCTCTCGCACGGGCACCAGCGAGCCGATGCCGTAGCGTTCGTAGAAACGCTGGTGATACGCCCGCCACGCGGCGGTCCCGTACGGGTACGGGCTCAACCGGGTCAGCACCAGCGCAGCCCGCTCGACCTCTGTCGCTACCTGATCGGGGAGCGTCACCGAGGCGTCCAGCCGGAGATCCACCGCAAGCGGCTCCTGCTCGGACAGCCCCAAACTCCGCATCCGCGAGGCGACCAGCCGCCGCGCCGTTGGGGCGTCGCTCGGCTTCGCCGTGTTGTGCCGCCGGAGCCCGGCATGGACCTCCCGCAGTCCGCTGACGACGCGAGCGACGGCTGGAGTCGTTTCAGCGCTGGCCTCGTCCAACTGGGACAGCAGGTGCCGGAGTGCGTCCGGTTCGGTACTGGGCGCATGCAGGCCGGTGATGAGAGCGCCGTGCGCGATCAACTGGGTGAGCATCGCCATGACGGCTGTGGCCGACGCCTGCGGAAACGTCCCGCGAAGCTGGGCGGCGAGAACCTCCACCCGGATCGGGCTGCGGGCTGCCTCGACGGTGGCGCGTACCGGCGCCGAGTGGCGCAGGGACACCTCCACCGCGCCCAGCTTCCCGTCGAGCCCGGGATGCGGCTGGTAGGGGACGACCAGCCGATCGTCGCGAACCGTCAACGTGCTGTTGGCGACCACCGGAAGGCGGGCCAGCAGCTCCGGACAGCGTTCGAGATGGGCGATCACGTCGCTGAGCCAGCCAGCGCCTGCGCGGGCGATGGCCTGATGCGCGGTACCCCACCGGGTCGGTGCTCGCGAGCCGAACACGGCCGGCGCCACGCCGGCGAGCAACCCGAACGGTGTGGGTCGACCGAGCAGGCGCTGGGCATACCGGGCGACCGCGTGGACCGTACGCCGCGTCTCGCGTACCGATGAGGAATCCCCCGTGCACACCTTGGCGACCTGCCCCGCGAGCACCGGGCTCGAGAGCGTCACCGCCTCAGCCACAACGTCGACGGCCCACACCTGCCGCAGCCAATCGACCCAGGACGGCACCAAATCCGGGCGGGGTTCGGTCAGGTCGGGCCACGGAGGCAGCGCGATAGCTGGATGGGTCACGGCGCGGACAAGCGCCGTACCCATTGCCCGGTAGGCGGGGGAGTCCACGGGACGGCTCACGTGATCACCTCGACGAGACAGGGGCGCCCGGCCGGCACCGGCGGTCGTGCCGGCGCCGGCCGGTCTTGCAGAGCGCGTTTATCAGGCGACGTTGGTGGTGCAGGCGGTGCAGGTGCTGCCGCAGCCGTCGTCGGTCAGGTTCACCAGACCGGCGAGGTCCGCGACCTCCAGCAGGCTGACGTCGAGGTCGAACTCGTCGTCGCTGCCGGTCGCGTCGAGCTGCAGCGTTCCGTTCGTCATCTGTTCCTCCTCGGGTTCCGCGGGTCACCCTGACCCGCTGTGACACTCGGCGGCCGTACCTCTCGAACGGTCGCCGCTACCGCCGGTTGAGGCGGAGATCGAGGTTCCGGTGGCCCGGGCGCTACGTCAGTCATTGCTTCGGCAAAGATTCGCCGCCACGCGTGCGTGAGCAGAGGTGGTTCGGTCCGGGGGATCTCGGCTCGGCCTATCGCCCGCACCTGATGGGCAGAGGCCGGCTGTCCGGCACCGGTGCGCCGCGGGATGGCGGCGTTGCGTGAGACGTAGAGCGTCACGGCCGGCCCGTCGCTGATGGAGCTGGACAGGGCGCGGACCAGCCAGGCCAGCTGCCGCCCCGCTCGCGTCTCACAGCTATGTGGTGGACCCGCCGGCGGGCCAGCGGGTCCACCACCGCGAGGCGGCGGTTGGGAGCGTCCCGCCGGTCACCCGCCCACGCAGCCCCGATGGCGGTACGCAGGCGAGGAATCACCCTCACGAGTTCGGAGCCGGCCGAGGCGATCGTGTGCGCCTGGTCGCGTTCGATCAACGTGTCCACGACGAACTCCGCGACGTGCCGCTCATGGTCATCCGGACCTGCCTCCTTGGCTTCGCTCCTTGCCTTGGCCCGGCGTCGGACCAGAGAAGCGGGTATACCCGAGGCTTTGCACCCCGAGTGGCCTTCGAGTGCCCGCTGGCATCGGCCCGCGCCGTGACTTCAGCTTCGTGAGCCGGGCAGCAAAGCGGCAGGTCTCATGGGCGTCACACGTTCCCACGTACGTCGACCCGGCGTGTGACCCCTGTTACGCTGCGGCACGGGATTTGTGCCAGGGGGTCTCGTTTATGAAGCGGCAGCCGAACGACGCACTCGGTGCGTTGCTGGCCGAGACGACCTGGAGCAACGCCGGCCTCGCGAAGCGGGTCAACGCGCGGTGTGCGGCGCTCGGGATACGCGCTCCTACACGGCGACTTCCGTCGCCAACTGGCTGAGCGGGATGATGCCGACGGAACCGGTGCCGCGCGTCCTCGCGGAGCTGTTCACCGACGGGCTACGCCGCCCGATCGGGTTGCGGGAGCTCGGGCTACCAGAGGACGTTCCCGTCGATCTCGGATTGGCGTGGGGCACTACAGCGCGCGCTACCGTGAAGACGGTCGCGACGCTGTGGAGGGCGGACATGGAGCGGCGGTCGCTGCTGCTGGGCTCGGCCTGGACTGCCAGCGGATTCGCCACGCCCACCCGGGAGTGGCTGCTCGACTGGCTCGACGAGGACACCAGCCACGCCGGCGGTCGCCGCGTCGGCGAGGCCGAGGTCGAGGTCATTTGGTCCATGTCGCGGACGTTCGCCGATACTGATCATCGTCTCGGCGGCGGCTACGCCCGATCGACGCTGGTGCACTACGTCAACGAGATCGTGTTGCCGCTACTCGACGGCACCTATCCCGACCGCATCGGCCGGTTACTGATGGCAGCGGTAGCCAGGTTGTGCGACCTCGGGGGCTTCATGGCCTTCGACTCCGGCCGCGGGCAGCAGGGACTTGCGCAGCGGTACTACATTCAGGCGCTGCGGTTGGCCCAGGCTGCCGGCGACCATGCCCTCGGTGCTCACATTCTCTCCGACATGGCGATGCAGGCTCACTACCTCGGCAACAGCAGCGAGGCATGCTCATTGGCCCGTGCTGGCCAGCGGAGCGCACGAGCCTCAGGCTCCTACTCCACGCTGGCGCGGTGCTGCGCACTGGAAGCCCGGGCCCACGCGCTCGCCGGCGACGGTCGGCGGTGCGGTGATGCCATGGCCCGTGCAGAAGATGCCCTCGCCAGGGTTCGGCCGGAGGACGAGCCGTTCTGGATCGGGTTCTTCACGCTGGAACAGCTTCACGCCGAGTTCGCCTACGCCGCTGCGGACCTGGGTCGAGTCGTTGAGGTCCAGCGCTTCGCATCGACCGTGTTGACAGCGTCAGACGGCATGGAGCGGCGCCAGGTGCTGGTGTCCGCGGCGCTGGCCAGCTCGTACCTGCCAGCAAACGACCTGGAGCAGTGCCACGGTTCGAAGGCCGATGTAGAGGCAGCCTGCGCCGTGCTCAGACAGACCGTGCCGCTAGTGCGGATTCTCTCCACGAGGCGTGGGGTGGAGGCTGTCAACGGGGTGCGACGGCGGCTAAAGCCGTTCGCCGGTCAGCCGCCAGTACGAGAGTTGGAAGCTTCGCTCGAGCCGATCCTCGGAGCGGCGGCGTGAGTCTGCGCCACAGGGAACTGGAGTCATCATAGATGGCGTCCCAGCCCCCCAACCCCGTCAAAATGCCCAGGGACACGCCGGAGCTTCGCCGCGTCCTGGAAACGGCGTGCGCAGAGGTAGGGCTGTCACCGGTCGGGGCGGAACTCATTCATCACTACAGCAACGCCGTCTACCTGCTGCCTGCGGAGCGCGCTGTCGCTCGACTGACGATGGGCGCACCCGATCGTGTGTATCGGTCCCAGGCAGTTACGCGGTGGCTGGTGGAGCAGGCTCAGGTGTCAGCCACGGTGCCGCTGCCGGGGGTGATGCCGGTTGTTGACGCTGCTACGACGGTGAGCTTCTGGGTGCACTACCCGCAGCCGTCATCGGGGCGGCAGTTCACTTCGGCGCATCTGGCCCGCGTCGTACGCCAGCTCCATGACGTCGACGAGGTGCCTTTCAGCCTGGAGCGTTGGGAACCGCTGGCTTCGCTTCATGGGGCGCTTCGTGAGCCCGGCGCCGCTCACAACCTGTCGGCCGAGGAGCGTGCCTGGCTCCTTGATCACCTTGAGGATGTCGGTAGCCAGGTGCGGGCCCTGGACTCGCCGCTGGGGTACGGAGTCATCCACGGTGACGCCTGGGCGGGAAACCTGCTGTGGGACACCGCTGCCGGTCCAGACGCTGTTGTTCTCGGCGACTGGGACTGGGTGTCCTACGGTCCGCGGGAAATTGACCTGATCCCATCGTGGCACGCAGCCATCCGCTACGGGCGCGGGCAGGATTGGGCTGATGCGTTCGCTGAGGTGTACGGCTATGACCTGGCGCGCTGGGACGGCTTCGCCACGCTCCTTCACATGCGGGACCTGGTACAGCTGACCGGGCCGCTGCGCCGAGCCGGAGACAGCCCAGCGTTCGCCGAAGTGCTGCGGGAGCGGTTGGCAGGAGTCCGCAGTGAAAGCTCCGGCGCTGTATGGCGGGCGCTGTACTGATCGGCCCAACAGGGCGAGCGGGCCCATCGGGCAGGGTTAGGGGTCAACGCGCCGAGGAGCGGAACCGGACCTGTGCTTGCCGCAGGGTGCTGAGATCGGCGGGTACGGGCACGACGCCATAGCGGTCGAACGCATCGACGCTTGCCCCGAGCGATGGCGGCCACCGCCGCTGCCACTCGACCAGGGGCACGCTCGGGCCGGCTGCGCGCAGTGGCTCGGCGAGCCGGTCGAACTCCCCCTGCTGCCACTCGCGCAGTGCGTTCCAACGTTGCGTTGCGGCTATCAGCGAGCCAGCGACCTCGGTGGCCGTCGTCGCCGGTAGCTCGACTATGTCGCCGTTCATGATCGAGTGCCGTCCCAGCGGCAGCGCGGCGCGGTGGCCGTACCATTCGCCGACGACCTGCGACACCCTCCGGCAGGTGCCGCAGCCCAGCCACGACCACCGGGTGCGAGTGGTCACGATGTCCCGGACGCACAACACACACAGGTCGAGGTCACTGGCGATGTCCTGCCCCTGCCACTGCTGCTCCCAGTCTGGCGTACGCGGCTGACAGCGGCACCGCTGCTCGCGCGGGATTCCACCCTGGAGGTCCCCGCAGGTCAAGCAGACCGCGAAAGCGGCCAGGTCCGGCTCTTCGAACGGCACAGCGAACTCACCTTCCGGTGCCCCGAGGCACCCGCTCTTGCCGGACCGCAGCTTGCGGTCGGCCTGGTCTTCTCCCGGGGGCACCGTGCGCGGGCCGCGCGGTTGCCGGGTCAGCAAGCCGGGAGGCTTGACGCTGACCACTCGTGACGCTGGATCAGCGTAGAGATCATCAACGACGGCGGCAACCCTGGAGTCAGGCAGGCGATGGCACGCAATGACCGCGGCGAGCGGATGCCTTGGACGGACTATCGGCCGGCGGCGAATCGGAGCCGGGCAAGCACGTCGGCGACTTCCCGGGTCTCCTCGTGCTGCGGGCCGTACACGACACAGAGGTCGTCGTACAGCGGCTGCAGCTCATCGACGGCCTCCGCGGCCTTACCTTCGGAGAGCAACAGCATGCCGATGTTGCGGCGTAGGTCGAGAGCGGTGGGCGAGGCGTCGCCGGAGGCGGCGCGTACGTGGGTCAGCACCTGCCGGAACTGGCGCAGGGCAGTGGTGGCTTGACCGAGTTCGGCCCGACAGTGGGCTGCCTGCCGGAGGCACTCCAACGCGTCCTCGCTGGTGGGGCCGGCGGTACGGGCGTACGCGGCGGCGAGGGCGTCGAACTCCGGTAGCGCGCGCCGGAAGTCCCCGCCGATGATGAGGATGGCGGCGCGACGTGAACGCAGCCCCAGCACGCGGGGGCTTTCGGCGCCGAGCGCGGCGCTGGCGGGCCCGATCACCTGCTCGAGTACCTCGGCCGCCTGGGCGAAGCGTTCGTCGTCGAGCAGATCGTCGGATTGCGCGATGGCCGCCTTGATCGCGTCTCGAACCCCGGTGCGCAGGATCGCCGCTGGATCAACGGCCGACGTCTCGCTCCGTGGGGTGGGGACCACGGGCGCGGGCTCGGGCCGGCGACGTGGCGAGTTGGGTCGGCGGTACACCAGCGTCGGGTCGGGCATTGTGCTGCGTGCGGGATCGGAGGCGGGCGAGGGCGATCCGGGTAGGGGCAGGAACGGCAGCAGCCGCTCGTAGACGTCGTAGGCCTCGGCGGGCCGGTCCTCAGGGGCTTTGGCCAGCAGTTCGAGGATCAGCTCCTCGATCGCTGCGGGCACGTCGGGGCGGAGCGTACGCAGGGGTGGTGGCGGTTCGCTGACGTGCTGGCTCCACAGCTCGAAGTCGCTGCGGCCGGCGAACACCCGCTGCCCGGCGAGGAGTTCATGCAGGACGCAGCCGAGGGCGTACAGGTCGCTTTGCGGCGTGATCTGCGCGCCCTGGATCTGCTCTGGAGGCATGTAGTGGTGGGTGCCGATAGGGCTGCCCGTCGCCGTGAGCCGGGTGACGTCGGTGCGCAGGATGGCGGCGATGCCGAAATCGAGAAGCTTGACCGCACCGTCCGCGGTGACCAGGACGTTGTCGGGCTTGAGGTCACGGTGCACGACGGGGATGGCGTGGGCGTGGGAAAGCACGGTGCAGATCTGCGCGGCGATCGCGGCGGCCCAGGCCATCGGTAGCGGCTGCTGCGGGTCGATGAAGGCCCGCAGGGCCGTGCCGCGGACAAACTCCATCACCAGGTAGAGCCGGTCGTAGGAGCGGTCGAGGACCGCGTCGTACACCTGAGGCACGCCGTGGTGCTGGATGCGTGCGGTGACGCGGGCCTCGCGGCGGAACCGTTTGGCCAGCTCTTCCGCCTGCTCCGGCGTGTGTACGGCGTCGGGGCGGATGAGCTTGATGGCGATCTCGCGGTCGAGGACGCTGTCGTAGCCGCGCCAGACCTGCCCCATGCCACCGGAGCCGATCTCCTCGACCCGCTCGTACCGACCGGCGATCGGCTCTGCCCGCACCGCTGCCTCCGTCTCGCCCCGATTGCCCCGGCCAGAAGGTCAGTGTTGCTGTTGTCCGGATCACCGTCCAGGGCTGCCGCCACGGCGCGTCGCGCCGGCGCCGTGGCGACGCCGGCGGTCAGGCAGCCTCGTCGTCGACGACTCCCTCCTGCCGCCGGATCAGCCGCCAAGCGGCGCTGCGGGCGCTGCGGTTCAGCGAGCTGCGGAAGTTCTGCTGCGGGTCGAAGTACTTGTGCCCCAGGTCGGCGGTGGTGTCGAAGTGGTCCATCATCTTGTCCTCGAAGACCGGGTCGAAGACGTGGCCGAAGTTCTCCTCGTCGTTGGCGACGGCGGCCAGTCGCACCTTCGGGTCGGCGAGCGCTTCGTTGAAGGGCTTGATGACGTCTTGCTCGGTGAACTCCGTGCCGTACTTCTGGTTGAACCGGTCGATCAGCTCCGACAGCAGAGACTTCTCCGACTCCTTGGCGCCGCCGGATCCGTCGCCGAAGCCCTTCATGTCCGCCGGCCCCTCGGGAATCAAACTGACGTCGTGCTCACCCGTCTTCTCCACCCGCAGATGGCTGAGGTCGATCTCGCCGACGTCGACGCCACCGTCCTCACCGCGGGGCAGCCGGTTGAGCAGGTGCCGCCCGTAGAGGTAGAGACGCTCCAGTTCGGCGTCGATGTAGGTGACGATTCCGGAGAGGAAGCTGTACTTGCGGACGTAGTCGTTCAGGTCGGCCCGGAAGGTCTCGGCCGTCTCCTGGTCGTCCTCGTCGTCGCCGTTGAGCAGGTCGGCGAAGCGGGTCACTGCAGGATCGAGATGCCGGTACAGCTCGGCGTGGAGCTTCTCCCACTTCGCCGTGTTGCCGGCGGCCTGCCGCTGAGCGGCCAGGTAAGCCGCCGCGAACGCCTGCATCTCGTCGTCGACGAGGACCGGCGCGGACATCACCCTGCTCTGCGCGGTGTAGAGCAGGTTGGGGTCCGAAGGCAGGGTGGCGGCTTCCTCGAAGTACGGGCGGAAGGACTCTTTGATGTCCTCGGCGTCGTTGACGAAGTCCAGCACCGCCAGGTCGGACTGGCTCTTGCGTTCGGCGGTTCGGTTGAGCCGAGACAGAGTCTGCACAGCGGCGATGCCGGTCAGTGTCTTGTTGACGTACATCGTGGTGAGCAGCGGCTGGTCGAAGCCGGTCTGGTACTTCTCCGCGACCACCAGGATCCGGTACTCGGGCTGCCCGGCTCCGCCGGCCTGGGCGGCCTTGTCGTCGGCGCGCGTGTAGGCGAACGCCTTCGGCAGGGCGCTCTCGGGCAGCCCGCCGTTCTCCTTCGCCTCGGTGATCTCCTCCCCGTCGTAGTTGAGGGTGCCGGAGAACGCCACCAGGACCCCCGGGTCGGGATAGCCGAGGTCGCCGATGTACTTCTTGATCGACCGGGCCATCTGTACGGCCTGCGGCCTACCCGCGGTGACCACCATCGCCTTCGCCCGCCCGCCCAGCCTCCCAGCAGTGTGGGTCCGGAAGTGCTCGACGATCACCTGCGCGTGCTGGGCGACGGTTGAATCGTGGGTCAGCGCGTAACGGGCCAGCAGCGGGTTCGCCTTGGCCGGGTCGACCTTCCGCTCGTCGGGGTTGCCGTTGACGAGCTTCCAGTAGGTGTTGTAGGTGACGTAGTTGCGCAGCGGATCAAGGATGAACTTCTCCTCGATGGCCTGCCGCATCGAGTAGGTGTGGAACGGGTGGTACTTCCCGTCCTCGCCGAGCGTGCCGAAACCTTCGAGGGTCTTGTGCTTCGGGGTGGCGGTGAACGCGAAGTAGGAGAGGTTCGCGGCCCGCTGCCGCTTGCGCGCGTTGGCCTTGAGCTGAGCCTCGACGTCCGGTGCGGCCGGCGCGCTGGTCGCACCCGGGTCGTCGGAGTCGGCGTCCAGGCCCAGGTCGCGCAGCACCGCGCGGACCGAGGCGGCAGCATCACCGGACTGGGACGAGTGCGCCTCGTCGATGACGATCGCGAACCGCCGGCCCTGGATCTCGGTCGGGTTCTGCTTGAGGTACTCCTCGAGCGCCGGGAAGGTGTGCAGCGTGACGGTAACGATCTTGCCCGTCTCGCGGGAGAGTGCCCTGGCGAGCTGCTCGGACTTCGACCCGTGATTCTCGTCGATCTTCACCACCAGGCCGGCGGTCTGCTCAAAGCTGCCGACGGTCGCGCGGAGCTGGGCGTCGAGGTTCCGCCGGTCGGTGATGATGATGACCTTGTCGAAGACGGGCGAGCCCGGCTGTAGGCCGGCCTGCACCGCGTCCGGGTCCAGCTTGGCCACGTCACCGTTCGCGTGCAGGGACGACAGGCGGTGGCTGAGCCAGGCGATGGTGTTCGACTTGCCCGACCCCGCCGAGGCCATGATCAGGTAGTTGTGACCGGCCCCGTGCCGCGCCGCGTGCGCCGTCAGCTTCTTCACCGCATGCCACTGGTGGTAGCGGGGGAAGATCAAGGACTTTCGGGTCCGCCCGTCCGCACTCTTCTCCTTGTGCAGGTGGACGAAGCGCTCCAGCAGGTCGAGCCAGTTGTCCCGCTGCCAGATCTCCTCCCACAGGTAGGAGGTGGCGTACTTCCCGTACTCCGTGGCCGGCGGGTTGCCCTCGCCGCCCGGTCGACCCGGGCCCTCCGAACCGGTGTTGAACGGCAGGAACCGGGTCGGCTTGCCGCGCAGTTGCGTGGAGACGAAGACCAGGTCCGGGTCAACGGCGAAATTGGCGATCACCCGACGCGAGAAGATCAGCTCGGTAGGGTCGCGCTCGGTCCGGTACTGCTCCTTGGCGTGCTCGACGCCCGAACCGGTCAGCGGGTTCTTCAGCTCCGCCGTGGCCACCGGGATGCCGTTGAGGAACAGCGTGAGGTCCAGCCGGTTGCCCCGGTCGGACTGTTTGGTGGCGTAGGCCAGCTCCCGGACGACGGTGAGGCGGTTGTGCCGGTAGTCGGCGAGGATCTCTTCCGATTCCACGAACGACGGCTTGAAGTAGGCGACCCGGATCCGTACCCCGCGGTCTTTCACGCCCTTGCGGAGCACGTCGAGCAGTCCGTCGGTGGCGATCGCCTGGTCGAGGCGCTTGACGAAACCGCCTTGCGCGGCGTCCCGGTCGCCGCCGTATGAGATGACCAGGTCCTCCCACTCTGCCGCCTGGGTGGCGCCGATGAAGTTGAAGAGTTGCCCAGTGTCCAAGCCGAGATCGGCTCGGTAATCGGCGGCGTTGCCGAGCTCCCATCCGCCGGCGAGGAGAGAAGCGACGATCGCGTCGCCGAACGTGGCCTCATGATGGATGGCGCTCATGCGTCCTCGCTGAGGTCGTCGTCGTTTCGGGTGTCCTGTGCCAGCCTCCAAAGGGACTTCCCCTCCGCGTCGCACCACCGGGCAGGCCCCTGGGCCGCGACGGGCGCCTTGCTCCACTCCGCCAACTGCCACATCTTCTGCACCAGCCCGGAGGGGGAGTAACGCTTCCCGTCGGCCGCCCAAAGCAGTGGTCGCACCCGTTGGTTGACCCACGTTGCGGTAGACCGAGCCGGATCTGCGGCGAGCCAGGCGGCCATCGCCTCCCGCTCGGGCTGGCCGATAGCCCGGAAGGTCAGTGGCGTGCCCTCGGCAAGCCGGTTGGCGTCGACCAGGGTGGGGACGGCGTTGCGCCGGCGCTGCCTCGGGACGTTCCGCACCGGTCGGTACTCCTGCGGCAAGTCGGGAACCGGGGCACCGCTTCGCAGATCCCGCAGCACCAGCCCGGCGAGGATGCGACAGGGCTCGGGCTCGGAGAGCGTGCTGGACACGAGCTGCTTCTTGAACTCGGCGTCGACGTGGTGAACAAGCAGGTCGGTGGCACGCTGGACCAATTCTGGCACCTGGGCGAGGACCGCGTCCCAGTCGGTGTCGGGCTCGTCGATGCCGTCGAGGTCCAGGTGTTGAAAGACGATGTGTGCAATCAGCCGGTTCCCGCGCTCCACGATCGCCTCGGCCCGCGCCTGCCGGTTCTTCGCCGTGCGGTAGAGCGTGGCGTCGACCTCCCGCAGAACGAGGACGCTGCGCCAGATCTGGTAGGCGGAAGGTTGATCCTGGGCGTTGAAAAGCAGGTGGTAGGCGCCCTGGGAGCCTTCCTCCCACAGCAGTTCCGCGCCGAGTTTGGCGCGGACCGCGAGATCGGAGTTCCGGTGCGCGCAGGCGAGCGCGACGGCTGCGACCTCCACCGAGCAGCCGCTTTCGGCTGCGGGCTCCTCACCGCGCTTCACCGCGTAGGTCTTCTGGAGCGAGAGAAGGAAGTCCTGTTTGATGCGCCGCTGCACGGCATCGAGCGCGACGAAGTCTCGTCGCTCCACCCGGTTCTGCGTGTTCGTGGCCGTGGTCACCGCGTCGGCGAAGCCCGACGGGCAGTTCTTGAGCGAGATGACCCGGACGGTCACATAGCCGTCGGTGATCGCCTCGGGATCCTTGCGGAACGCCCGGTGGATGGCGTGGACGGTCTGCGCACCGTTCACCACGCTGGCCCCGTCCAGCTTGAGCGTGACCGGCGCCCGCTTTGCCGCACGCTGGAAGTACTCGGGATCCACCGTCTCGCAGAGCACGGTGATGCCGTTGTTGAAGAACCAGAAGTTGTGCGGATCGGCGGTCAGCGTGTCGATCAGGCCCTGGTTGACCTGCGTGATGCCCAGCGGCTTGCGAATGTTGCGGTCGAAGAGGCGGTCCTCGTGAGTGTCGTACCACTCAGCGATGTCGGCGACCGAGACGATCCCCTGGAATGCCTCGTAGGGCTCGGTGACCCTGATCCAGTCGTGCATCCGGGCGGTCAGCGGGATCGGCGGTTCGGCGAAGTCGTTGTAGACCACCCCCCAGATGTCACGGGCCAGGTAGGTGCGCTGGTCGAGCATGTTGCCGAACTGGTTGAACTCGTCCTGCGCGTCGGAGAGCCGCTGCACGACATCGTCCGCGAGTGGCTCGGTCCGCATCACGGTCGGCACCAGGGTGATCCTCGACCCTCGGTTGCTGAGCACGGCGGCGACCTGGTCCGCGAGGTTCTGGAACCGGACGTTGAAGCGGTCGAACTTCCGCGCATCGATAAGGCGAAGCCCCTCAATGAACTTGAGCGCGTCGGCAACGGCGAACTTCCCCTTGCCGCTGTCACTCCACTTCGACTGGACCAACCAGAGATGCGACGCGTTCTTGTCGATGGCCACCGCGTCGATGCCAATGTCGTCCCGGCCGTCGATCACCGCCTCGGCGGCGGCTACCGAGTCGCAGCCGGTCAGGTCGCGGACCGTCAGCGCGGCCAGTGCCCTCGACAGGAATGCCTGCTCGCGATCGACGGCTGACTTGTTGGCAAGATCCTCGACGTCGATCAGCCCGTCGAATTCCCGCAGGAGTGCGTCCCGGACCTGTCGGACCTGCGTCTTCGGGGCCGTCTCTTGGGGCAGCGCGTTAGGCGCCGCGGGCTTCTCGCTCACTCAATTCCCTCACTGCCGACCGTCACTGTCATTTGCCGCACGTCGCGTCGGGCGGACCGAGCGCGCCGGGATGCGGCAGGGCGGATGCGTCTTGGCCGGGCTGGCATGCGACGCGCAGCGTCTTGTGCGCCGATCACTAAGGCTATTGATCTTGGCGCGCGTGCGCCACCCATGGTAGCGGCCATCGTGGATTTCCGGGCCCGCCGAGAAGGCCCTGTCGTGAATTGAGCACATAGCTTGCGCCGGGATCCACTCACGCTACGCGGCCGTCGTGGCCTGGGGGGCAGGGTTCCGTGTGCCCCATCGTCGGCGGCGGGGTCCGTAAAGGGCGAGGCGGTCGCGGCACGCAATACCTGCGCGACGGCGATGGTGGTGCGGGTATGGGTGGAGTCACCGGCGGCGGCTCGGTCGGCGGCGAGCGAGGCGAGATCGGCCTCGCCGAGCGTGGCAAGCAATGAAATCCTCTCCGTAGCTTCGTCTCGTGGACGGAGCCGCAGCCTTCGTGGGCCGGGTGACAGGTGCGTCAGTCCTCGATTCCTCGACCGCTGGCGGTGGACACATCGACTTGGCCAGAAACGGCGGCAGTGATCAGAGCGGTTCGACGTTCACTAAGCAACCGCTCTCTAGCTCGAAGAAGTGTCGATTCATTTCGAACTTCGTCTTCGAGCTTTCTGAGCGCCGTGACAATTTTATTCTGGGCTGGGCGGTCGGGTGCAGGGATTCGAAGTTGTCTGATGAGCTCTTGGCTAAGGTTTGGCTGTCCGGCTCCAAGCGCGAGTCCTACGATTCCCTGCTTGTGAGCACGGAACCAGTATGCGGCGTAGTCCTCGGCGATCGGCCCAGTCGGAATCAGGACGCAGCATGCTTGATTCAAGCACGCATCAATTCGGAGAATTCCAACCTTCCCCTTGGTTGCGCCTTGTCCGTACAGGGCCACTACAAGGGATCCTGCCGGATGAATCTTCAATGCCGGGAAGTCTGTTAGCGCTGCGGCGGTCACCGACTTGTCGCATTCTTCTATCTGGCCATCGTTGATGTCCGCACTGTTCACCCACGGGTAGGGTCCGCCATAGTATTCGGGGCGATCTGAGGTAGGAGTGGTGCCGCTCCCTGACCTGAAGGCGTGGCTCACCTTAAAGAGTTGCCATTGCTCATTCATCTCCGGCATCCACGCGATGCCGGTTTCTCGACGCGGGCCGTTGCCGGTTGTCGTTGCCAGCCGAATCGACTCGTTCAGGCGTTCGCTGAGGAGGATGACCTGGCTTCTTGTCCTCAACTGCATGCCATCGACGCGATCCGTCTCGGCGTCAAGAAAGTCAGCAATGCGGCGCTGTTCTTCGAGTGGCGGCAAGGGGATTGGTGCTCGCGCGAGCCTTTCGCTGTTCAGCTCGATCTGATTGGTGGCTCCGACGACGAGTGCCGAGAGGATGTGCCGTTGGAACGGCTCTGACCGCAACCAGTAGTAGCCGAATCGCGGATAGACGATGTCCGGGGAGAAGCGAGCGATTGTTATGTGACTGTCGGCGATGCATGGGGTGTTGTTCGGTGAACCGCGGAAGTATCCGACTCGCCCGAGCGTGCCCGTGCCGGTCGAGTTGATGATAATGTCTTCTGATTTGAGGTAACCTTTCAACTTGCTGGGGTCACCGCAGAAACTATGGAACCTTGTACGCGACCAATCGATCCCGGCGTCTTGATTTGATGCCTGGCTGAGAGCGACAACCGGGCCGGCCTCAACGTAATCCGGTGCCGATCCGCGGTTCAGCAACGGAGTTGCACGCTTGAGCGGTGAGACCGTCCAGTGCGCCGGCAGGGGGAGCCCGAAAACTTCAGTCACTCGGTCACCTCACTGAGCAGAGCTTGAATCTCGGCTTCCAGAGCTTTCAATTCGGCGTCGATCTCGGCGAGTGGCCTCGGGGGTTTGTAGACGTAGAAGTGGCGGGTGAAGGGGATCTCGTACCCGATCTTTGTCTTCTCGTGGTCGATCCAGGCGTCGGGGACGTGTGGAAGCACCTCACGACGCAGGTACTCCTCGACGTCCTCGTCGAGCGGCACGTTCTCGTAGTCGCGCAGCTCCGGGTCGGGCTCGGGGTTGCCCTTGACGAGCTGGACCTCGCCCTCGGGGTCGCGCACTCCGATGATGTCCCGCACCGCCTTCTGGAAGGCGGTGCCGGAGGGCCACAGCACGCCGGCCTCGGCCATCGCGGAGCGGAGCGCGTCCCACGCCGCCCGCTTCGTCGTCCACACCTGCCCGACCAGCGGCTTCAGTGCGGTGGTCAGCGCGTCGGCGTCCGACACTTTCTGGATCGGCTTCGAGGCGGCCAGCGCGGTCAACGTCTCGTCGGTGACCTCGAACCGAAGCTTCAGCGGGCGCTCGACGGTGATCCGGCGGTAGCCGAAGTCCTCGTTGGCAAAGACCTTCACCTTGCTGTGCTGCGGGTGCTCGGGATCCTTGGCGGCGTCGAGCGCCTCCGCGTACAGCCGGGTGATCTGCTTGATCTGGTCGGGGGTGACGAGCTTGCGCTTGTCGCCCAGGGACTTGCGCATCTTGGCGAACTGGTCACGGGCGTCGAGCAGGACGACCTTGCCCTGGTGGCCCCTTGCCTTGCGGTTGGTCAGGATCCAGAAGTACGTGGAGATGCCGGTGTTGTAGTAGAGCTGGTCAGGAAGGGCGACGATGCCTTCGAGCCAGTCGTTCTCCAGGATCCACTGCCGGATCCGGGACTCGCCGGATTCGGCGGCGCCGGTGAACAGCGGGGAGCCGTTGAAGACGATGGCGACGCGGCTGCCACCCTTGCCGTCGGCGGTGACCGGTTTCATTTTTGAAATCATGTGCTGGAGGAAGAGCAGCGAGCCGTCGTTGATCCGGGGTAGCCCGGCGCCGAACCGGCCGCTCTCCCCGAGCGTCTCGTACTCGGTCTCGATCTCGTCCTTGACCTTCTTCCAATCCACCCCAAATGGTGGATTGACCAGCAGGTAGTCGAAGTGGGCGCCGCGGTGACCGTCGTCGCTGAACGAGTTGCCGAACTTGATGTTCTCCGGGTCTTGACCCTTGATCATCATGTCGGATCGGCAGATCGCCCAGGACTCGGGGTTGAGTTCCTGGCCGAAGACGGTGACGGTCGCTGACGGATTGTGCTTGATGATGTGCTCTTCTGCCGCCGAGAGCATGCCGCCGGTGCCGCAGGCCGGGTCCATCACCGTACGGGAGGTGCCCGGGATGCTCAGTGCGTCGTCGTCGGGAGCGATGAGCAGGTTGACCATCAGCTCGACGACCTCGCGCGGTGTGAAGTGGTCACCGGCAGGACCGTTGGACTGCTCGGCGAAGCGCCGGATCAGTTCCTCGAAGATGTACCCCATCTGATGGTTGGAGACGTTGGGGATGGGCTTGCCGGTCTCCTTGTCGAGGATCACCTCGCCCGTCTTCTTGTCGCGCTGGTAGGGGTGTAGGTCGAGGTCGGCGAAGCGGCCAACCACTCGGTAGAGCAGGCCCGCGCTGTCGAGTCGCCGGATCTGTTGGGGAAACTCGTAACGCTCCATCACCTCCTGCGCGTTCTCGGAGAAGGCGCCGACGTACGCGATCAGATGCTTCGCGGCTTGGGCGGAGTCGTTGGCGATCGACTTCAGCGTGTAGCCGCTCACGTTGTAGAAGCTGTGCCCCGAGGCTCGGCGCAGGAACCGGGCGATGTCGACGTTCTGATCTTTGAGCCGGTCGTACTCGGTCCGGACCTTGTCGCGGGTGGACTCGAGGACGCACTCCAGGCGGCGCAGCACGATGAACGGCAGGATCACCTTGCCGTAGTCGGACGGCCTGTAGTCGCCGCGGAGGAGGTCGGCTACCGACCAGGCGTGGTTCGCCAGTTCGGTGTGCTTGCTGCTGTTCAACGGGTTCCTTCCGCTGTGCCGCCAGGCTCGGGGCGGGTGGGGTACTGATGTTCTCGTTCCGGATTCGACCGGTGTCAGGTCGAGGGTGGGGCAGTGTCTGGTGGGAGCAGCGCGCCGCCGGTGAGGCCGGCGGCCAGGGTGCGAGCTGCCTCGTCGGCGAGGCGGTTGGCGACGTCCGCCGCGGTTCGGAGCGCCTGGAGTTGGCGGAACGCTTTGCCGTACCGCTGTTGCTCGGCTAGGGGGAGCAGGGGGATTCGCAGGCGTCGAGGGTCGACGCGCACCACGGTGGTGCCGGACGATGCGGCGCTGAGGTTGTCCTCTGCGGCGAGGAATCCGGCGAGGAACCACGGGTCGAGGCGGGCGGGGTCGGGACGCAGGAGGTGGAGGTGGCGGCCGAGAAGATGCCCGGCGTCGCGGTTGTCGGCGACGCGGGCGATGCTCACGCCTTCCTGCAGCATTTCGGGGAGGATGACGTCCCCTGCTTGGATGGTGACGTCCTCGTCCGAGGGTTCCTCCTCGGCGGCACCCGAGGCTGCCCGCCGGGACACCACGTCCCGGGCGGTGAGTGTTCGGGGTAGCTCGGATTCCGCCATGGCAGGGCTTGAGCTGCGAATTGCCGCGGGCGCGCGAAGCAGCGTGAGGGCGTCACCCCGCAGCAGATCAGCGACACTGGCGGTCCGCCAGGACCGCGGATCAGCTCCGGCGGGAGGCCAGGTGTGACCGCCGCTCAGCGCCACCAGCCCGGTGGCTGCCCGCCGCAGCCGGCTCCTCAGCTCGTACGCCATCTCGGCGAGTTCGTCGGGCTTCGCAGGCACGGGAGTGGCACGAACGTGGCGGGCGGGGCTGAGGTCGACCGCCTCGTCGAGGAGGTCAACGACCGGGACAGCCCGCGCCACCCCCGGGATGGGGTCGAAGTTGTCCGGATGCCGGTCGAAGTCCTTCCAGGCGTCGAGCGCAGCGCTGCGGACCGTGGACCAGTCCGGCGTTGAGCGCCTGCCCGGTGTGTCATCGGTGCTGGTGGTCTCAGGTCCGGCGGTGTCGACCAGGAGAACGGTCGACGACAGGGTCGCCTGCGGGTGCGGTCGTTCGAGCAGCCACAGCTGAAGGCCGATGTGGAGCGGTTGTGCAATGCCCACGGGCAGGGCGATGACGGCTCTCAATGCTCCATGACGGACCATCTCGGCTCTGATCCGCCGGCCCGACGGCCGAAAGGCGGAACCAGGCGGCATGAGCAGGACAGCGCGGCCGCCAGGGGCCAGGTGCGTGAGGCAATGCTGCAGCCATGCCAGCTCCGACTCGCCCTTCGGTGGTAGGCCGAACACCCACCGCGGGTCGTACGCCAAATCCTCGTGACCCCACTCGCGGTGGCCGTAGGGGGGCGCGCAGAGCACTGCGTCGGCGGCCAACGTCGGGAACGCGTCCTCACGCATGGTGTCGCCGACCTCGACCTGTGCTTTCGCCTCATCGGCCTGAACGGCGAGGCGAGCAGCAGCCTGCGCGGCCACCGCCGGTACCAGGTCTTGGCCGTACAACTCGCGCGCCCCGTGCGAGGCGGCGGCCAGGAGCAGGCCACCGACCCCGCATGCGGGGTCGAAGACCCTGTCCGGGTACGGCTCACCTGGGTCGGCGAGGAGTTCGGCCATGAGATCGGCGATGGGCGCTGGTGTCCGGTAGGCGCCGCTGGCCTTGCTGTCGGTGACCTCGCCCTCGGCCAGCACCTCCAGCGTCTGCGTCGCGCCTTCCTCAGCGCAGCAGCGCAGCAGCGCGCGAAGCAGCTCGGCCTCTTCGGGTCGATAGCTGAGGTCGCCGGTGCCGGGGATGTCGACGGCGTACGACCGGCTTGTCTTCTGGGCCCATGTGGGCAGCTGGTCATCGGGAAGCCCGACGGCTTTCTCCACCTCGGTGTCGGCAATGCGACTCGCCACGACAACGAGCGGCAGCAGCCTGCTTCGGTGGGCGAGGTCGGTTGCGCTGACCCGCAGGGCGGTGCGCAGGTCATCGGCGGGGGAGCTGGCAGGTAGTTGCCCACGCGCGGAGAGCCAGGCCCGGACGGCGTTCAAGTCGTACGCCGGGCTGGTCTCTGTCCCACCCGACGGGGTGGGAAAGTCGGGGTGACGCCGACGCCAGTTGCTCACGGTGGCGCGCGTGACGCCGGCCAGCCGGGAGATCTCGGCGGCGGTCACCTCGGTGGGCTGTGGCATGGGCGTCCTGTCAGTTGCGTTGCTGTTCGCCGCTCACCCTACACGATCTCGGAAGCGTTTAAACGTTTTGACAGCGTTTTCACTGGCGACTGTGCTAGTGTTGCTTTCACCAAGGCGGATCGATCTGCTCGGCCGTCGCTGACTCCCCCTGCCCGCAAACGACCACCGGGCCTGTCACCCCCCACCAGGAGGACTCTCCGTGTCCATCACCATGCCGTCCGCTGCTGTCGAGGGCATCCAGCTGACCGTCACCCCCTTCCGCACCGACGCGGTGATCGGCACGATCGGGCTGCCGGCGCTGCTGCAGCTCGTCCCCAACCCGAAGCTCGAGGAGGACAAGCGGGCGATGAAGTTCTCGCCCGGAGCGATGCGCCGCCACGCCGAGATCCGGTCCCTGGTCCAGCGCACTCTCAAGTCGACCCAGAAGGGCCGCAACGTCACCGGCTACGCCCGCTACATCGCCTCCGGCGTCAACGGCGACTTTGGCTCCGGCTGGTCCACCCCGCCGATCACGCTGTGGCTCGCCGGCGAGCCCGGCGCGGTCAGCGACGAACTCATCCCCGGCAGCGGCATCCGGAAGATCACCCTCCTCGCCGGTTCCCCGGTCGTCGCGATCGACGGCGAGACCCAGGTAACGGCCCTGCACGAGCTCTACGACGACCCCGAGCAGTACGGCACCACCTACGAGGCCCTCGGGGCGGTCCGGCTGCCGTTCGAGCTCTACTGGGGACTCAGTGTCGAGGACGCCCGGCAGATCTTCTACGACCGCAACGTCGAAGGCGTCCCTGTGGCCAAGAACCTGGCCATGTCTATGGACCAGCGGGACTTCGGCACCCAGCTCGCGCACCGCATCGCCGAGGCCGTCAAGGTCGAACACGACGGCAAGGTGATCCCCTTCAGCAAGCTCGTCCAGTCCCGCAAGCGGCAGCTCACCAAGGCCGACCCCGAACTGATCACTCTCTCCGCGCTGCGGGTCCTCGTCATCACCACGATCTACGGCCGGGCCGGGCTCGGCCTGTCCTCGACCACCATCCGCCCGACGGACCTGCCCACCGGCGCGACCGCCGAGCGGATCGAGCGTCGCGTCGTACCGCTGCTGTCGAACCTGCTCACCCACCTGCACCCGCAGCTCGCCGCCCGGTCCGCGGCCTCCGCGCCGGCCGTCCTGGCCGGCATCGGCATCGCCGCTCACCAGGCCACCGACTGGGCCACCTCTAGCATCCCGCTCACCGACACCGAGCTGCTGAACCTGCTCTCGAGCATCCGCTGGGAGCGGGAGGCCCGCTACTGGGACGGCATCGCCGCCAGCGCCAACGCCGCCGGCGTCCTGAACTTCGGCGGCGGCGCCAAGGACTCCGGCGGCCGGGTCGCCGACGCCGTCCTGTACCCCGACACCGAGAGCGGCCGCAAGATCCGCGGCCAGTAACCCACCCCGGCCCGCGCCACCCCCGAGACGCTGTGCGTCGCGCCACCAGCCACCCGCTGGTGGCGCGGCCACCCGTCGCCTCATCCCCCGTGAGGAGGAACGACGTGACAGACGACCAGACCGGCACCGTCGACCAGCTCATCCTCGACCACCTCGACCGCGCCGACCTGCCCGACACCGCCGAGGACCTCATCGTCGCCGCCCTGCTCGGCGACGAGGACCTCGCTGCCGTACTCGGCGGAACCGCGCCGCGGCGGCCCGAACCACCCGCCGCATACGAGGAGGCGTCCGAGCCGATCGGCACCTATCTCGCCAGCATCGAGGTGACCGGCTTCCGCGGCATCGGCCCCACCGCCACCCTCAACCTCATCCCCGGGCCAGGGCTGACGATCGTCACCGGCCGCAACGGCTCCGGCAAGTCCAGCTTCGCCGAAGCCGCGGAGTTCGCCCTCACCGGCAACAACAAGCGCTGGGCCGGCCGTACCGCGGTGTGGCAGAAGGGCTGGCGCAACCTGCACGGGAGCGTCGATCCGCATATCCGCGTCCGCCTGGGCGTCGAAGGCCACCGTGACGGCGCCACCGTCGAATGCCACTGGGCCAGCGACGCGAACCTCACCGACTGCACCACCTTCCTGCAGGCCACCGGACAGCGCCGCCAGAGCGTCGCCGACCTCGGCTGGGCCAAGCCCCTGGAGCTCTACCGACCGTTCCTCTCCTACTCGGAACTCGGCGGTCTCCTCGGTGGCAAGGACAGCGAGATGTACGACTCCCTGCAACGCATCCTCGGACTCGGCCGCCTCGTCGAGATCGAAACGATGCTCAAGACCGCCCGCCGGGAGATGGACCAGCAGCGCAAGCGGGCCGCCGAAAGCCTCCCGGCCCTCAAGGCCGTACTGGCGGAGCACCCGGACCCCCGCGCCCGCCTCGCCGAGCACGCACTCACCGGCCGGCTCGCCGATCTCGACCAGCTCGAAACCCTGACCACCAGCGGCGAAGCGACCGACGACGCGACCGTCGTGCCGCTGCGCCAGCTCGACGTCCTGCACCTGCCCAGCCACACCGAACTCAGCACGGCAGTCGACCGGCTCCGCACCGCGCTGCGCCAGATCGACGCCCTGGCCGGCACCCCGGCCGAGGAGGCCAGGGCACTGGCCGGGCTGCTCCGCGACGCGCTGCGCCACCGCGCCAACCACCCCGATCAGCCTTGCCCAGTGTGCGGGGGTCGCACCCTGGACGAGGAGTGGGCCGCCCAGGCGCAGACGCAGCTACAGCGGCTGACCCAGCGCGCCGAGCAGCTCGACGCCGCCTACCGCACCGCAAGCGAGGCCCGACGCGCCCTGCGCCAACTGGTGCCCGCCCTGCCTGCGGCCCTGAACCTCGACCTCTCCTGCGAGCAGGTCCACACCGGCGAGGCCCGGGCGGCCTGGCAGAGCTGGGACGACCTGCTCGCCACTGCGGACTCCACCACGATCGCCGACACCGCGATCGGCGTCTTCGACACCCTGGTCACCACCTTCACCCCGGTGCAAACCGCCGCCCGCGAGGCCCTGGCGCGTCGCCGGCAGGCGTGGCAGCCGGTCGCCGACCACCTCCGCACCTGGATCGACGCCGAACGTGCCAGCCGCCACGCCGGCACCATGTTCGCCGCCCTCAAGGCGGCGATCGCCAAGCTGCTGGAGTTCGGCAAGGAGATCCGCGCCGACAAGCTGGCGCCGGTCGCGGCGGAGGCAACCACCATCTGGAACACGCTGCGGCAGGACAGCAATGTCCAGCTTGGCGCGATCAAGCTGGCCGGCACCGGCACCACCCGTCGGGTCGACCTCGACGTGGAGGTCGACGGCGTCCCCGGAGCGGCCCTCAGCGTCATGAGTCAGGGCGAACTGCACTCCCTCGCGCTGGCGCTGTTCCTTCCGCGCGCCACCATGCCCGAGAGCCCGTTCCGGTTCCTTGTCATCGACGACCCGGTGCAGTCCATGGACCCTGCCAAGGTCTACGGCCTTGCCCAGGTCCTCGCCCAGGTCGCGAAGCACCGGCAGGTCATCGTCTTCACCCACGACGACCGGCTCCCCGCCGCCGTCCGGCACTTGCAGCTCGACGCCCGGATCCTCGCAGTCAGCCGCCTCGCCCGCTCCCAGGTCACCGTCACCGGTGACCGAGACGGCGATCCCGGGCAGCGCTACCTCACCGACGCCCTGGCCATCACCCACGACGAGAACATGGCCGGCACCGTGCAGGCCACCATCGTCTGCAACCTCATCCGCGACGCCCTCGAGTACGCCTGCCACGAAAGGATCCGGATCCGTGGCTTCCGCGCTGGCACCTCGATCGCCGACACGGAAGCCGCCATCAGCGAGACCGAGGGACTGCGGCCCACGCTGGCCCTCGCTCTGCTGGGCGACCGCAAGCGCGTCGGTGACCTGCCTGCCGAGTTGCGCAAGCTCGGTCCCACCGCCGCTCGGGTGGTAAGGGCGGCGAACAACGGTTCGCACGGCGGTGCCACCAGCGACCTCCCGGTCCTGATCGAGGAAGCACGGGACCTGGTGGGGAGGCTGCGCCGCCCATGACCCCCGAGCAGCTTCTCGACGAAGCCTTCACCCTGCTGAATCGTCCCAGCCGCAGTATGCGCCGCTGCTGGCAGCGCGGCTGCGCCTGCCTCACCCGCCTCGCACTCGAACAGGGATTGCGCATCTACTGGGATCGGGTCGCACCCAGCGTCACCCGATGCCCGATGCGGCATCAACTGCTGGCCCTGCCGGCCTTCGTCGATGCCTCGACGGCGCTCCTCGCGAGGACGGCCTGGCACGGCCTCTCCCGCGCCATGCATCACCACGTGTACGAGCTGGCGCCTACTGTGGCGGAACTTGAGGGCTGGCACCGGGACGTCACTCGCCTCCTACCGCAGCTTTATGCCACGACTTTCGCAGATAACACCAGCGACTCTGATTAAGCCGCTGCAGGGCAACCCATTGCACAGCGATAACAACTTGTCGTTCCGCCGACCGGGGCGACGGCACGAACGATCTTGGTGGCCCTGATGGGCCGATCGGACAGGGCGGAGGCTCTGACCTGCTGCTCGTCTTGTGCCGACCCCGGCGCACTTGCATAGTCGCCCTACGGCTGCCGCCGCGTTCTAGAGGGGAAGAACGTGTTACAAGGATCTGAGTTCCTCCGCGACCGGGAAATCGCCTGGGCGCCGGCTCTGAATGCCGTGTCCCTTGTCTCCGAACTCGGTGCCCCGGAGACCGAGGTGAAAGAGGTCATTCGGGCACTCGGCAGGATTTGCGGACACGTCGACCTGTACGAGCGCCGCCGGCTGCTCGCCCACCGCTACCCTGCGTGCCTGGTCACCGGCCTTGTCGGCATCGGCGCGGTCGGCTACGAACACGGCAACTACTGGAGCGCCGTACACGAGCTGGCACCGGGCAGAATCGACCAGAGCCTGTGGGGCGAGCTGTTCCGCGCCAACCTCGACCGGTTCAAGCTGGCCCGATTCCCCGGGCTTCCCCAGGTCAACGTCGGGGAGATCCTCATGCACGCCGGCGTGCCCGCGTACTGCATAGGCGACCTGCTGAACCTCTTGCTACAGCGGCTGGCTCGCGACCCGGGCATGAACGCGCAGCACTTCCTGGCCTGGGCACTGACCCCCGGCCGCGAATCTCGCCTGTTCGAGCTCGACAAGCCCGTGCAGCGCTTCCTTCAGTACGGCGGCGACTACGCCGAGGACCTCATCGACCGCTGCATCGACCTGCTGGAGCGACTCCGCCAGCCGGTGTTCCACGCCGACGGCCTCGGGCTCCCTCCACATTGATCGCCAAGGCGCAGCACCTTGCCGAGTCGGGCCAGCTCGACTGGACCGGTGCCATCGACCGCGTCCAATCGGGCACCCGGATCACCCAGGCGCGCCCCCACCTGGAACTTGAGCCCTTCGGACGCGGACTCCTACTCTGGCTGCCCTCGGTGCCCGACGCGGCGGACGGCCACGTGGTGTGGCAGGTACGCATCGACGGTGAGGCGCAGACCGTGGTCAGCCGGTCGATGTGGCCGGGCGTGCGGGAAACCGTACCCGCGACGGCACTGCCCATCGCACGTCCCGCGCGACAACTGACCGTCGAGCTCGCCGCCTACGACCAGGAACACGAGATCGAGGTGGTCGACCCGCGGGACCCGCTGCTGGTGTTCACCGACGACGGTCGACGCGTACCGGCCACCTCCAGCCTGCCGCCGGAGCCCGCCTGGCTGCTCTACCCTCACGAGACCGACACCGGGGCGCCGCTGGAGCTTCACGTCACCGGCGACCTGCACGACCTCGGCGATGTCCCCGCCCCCTACGGCTGGCTCGGCTGGACCCTCCGTCGTGTCGACCTGCGTCAGGTGGCCGAGCTGCGCCTCGGCGACGGCACGCCCCGACGAGTCAAGGGCGCTCGACGCGCTCAGCTGCACCTCGACCCGCCGCTGCCCGGCGTGTCCAGTCTCACCGGCGTCCCGGTCGTCACGGCCGCGCCGACGCTGACCCTGCCCACCGACCCCGGTGTCACGACCGAGTGGTCCGTCCGCATCCGCAGACCCGGGTCCGACCAGCTGATCACCGAGGTCGTCACCGTCACCCGCGACACCACCATCGACACCTGGCATCGGCTGCCCCGACCCCTCGTCGGCACGTACGAGGTGATCGTCCGCGGGCCCCTCGGCCGCGGCCTGTCCCGCACCCTCGAGCTGGTGGAGGGCTTGAACGCCCGATCCAACCCCTCCTGGCGGGAGATCCGCGCCGACGGTCTGGAACCGGCGACCGTGCGGGCCAGCGCCAGCCTGCACGGCCTGACCGTCACACCAGCGATGGCGCAGCTGGGGCCGAAGGACGTCACCGCTGAGGTGCAGATCGACAGCCGGACGGGGTCAACGACCGTGCGGGTGACACCAGCGCACATGGCGATCCAGCGGCTCGGCGGCAACGGCCGCGGTGCCTGGTCCTTGCAGCCGCTGCGTCTGGACAGCGAGACAGTCGGCGAGGGCGAGCTCCTGGTCCGACTTCCCGAGGTGGCAGACGCCCAACTCGTCGTCAAGGCCGCCGGTCGTGAGTTGCAGACCGTCGTCTCCGGTGCCACGTACGGGCAGCCCCTGGCACGGTTCGCCCTGGCAGCCATCGCCGACACCGTCGGCGTCCACGGCATCGCACAGCTCGATGTCCGCGTCGACGGCCAGGACTTCCCGGTAGCCCGCTGCACCCCGAGGCGCCTTGCCAGCTCCGTCCACCTCGACAGAGACCGGCTGGTCCTCGTCGACGGCGTGCATGCAGAGGGCCTGGTCGCCGGCTTCTACCGGGTATACGCGCCGTGGCGGCCTCCGCACGTGGTGACCTTCAACCAGGACCTGGTCAGTGATCCGCTTCCCGAGGAGGTCACCACCGCCGGGCCTCTGGTGGCGATGCTACGCATCGAGGACCCGTGGGTGCCGGCAGAGTGGCCCGACTGGCCCGCCGCCGACGACAATGCCTTCGACATCGCCGACCGCGAGTGGAAACCCAGCGGAGAGGACACCGCCGACGACGCCCTGTCGGGCTACCTGGCGGGAGCTGGCGACCTGCCCGACCGCCCGGACATCGCACCACTGCTGATTGACCTGTATCACCGGGCGGACGGCCTTCGCGGCAGGGTGACCTGTGATGTCCGTGGGCTCTCCGCCATCCTTCGGCGCTATCCCGCACACGCCCTCGCCGCGCTGGCGAAGACCAGGACCTCGGCCGACCGGCTGGTCGCCCCGCTCGTACACTCCGGCCTGATCGCCGTGCCTCCCGACGCGTACGTCGGGGAGCGTGACGAGACCAAGCTGTGGGGAATTAGCCCTCTGGCCGGCATGCTCGCCACCGCCCATCGACTCGGCGAGCAAGGTGGGAATGAGGAGCTACGCGAGCAGGTATCGGCCGTCTGCGGTGAAGTGGCGCTGCACCTGCTCGATGGTGGCAACGACCCCTACCAGACCGTCGGCCGGTTCGACGAGTCCGCGCTACGGCTGGCCGAGCTTCCGATCGAGGTACGTAACCGGTTGTGGAAGGCGATGCGCGTCGTGCCGGGCGGTCTACTCGACGCCGACGAGCGTTTGACGGCAGCCCGGCACCTGTTCGAGGTGCGGGTTCAGCCGGGCCTCGGCAGAGTCTCCAGTGCCGCCAAGGAGCTACTCCTCGTCTCGCGTCAACAGGTGCACGCCGTCAGCGGGCAACGCGTAGCGGACGCAGTCCAAGCGCGCAGGCCCACCACGGGCTGGCGCGCACTCCCCGCGCTGTCGCTCGTCTTGGCTTTCGTCGCACGACTGGCTGCCCGTGGACACACCGGCTGCGAGCGGCTGCTGCCGCGCACTCTGCCCCATCACGCCACCCTCGCTCGAAGCGCACCCCGCCTGGTCACCATCGACCTTCTGCTCGCCGAGTTCACCCTGATCGGATCCGGAGACGTCCGATGATCCTTGACCCCATCGCCACCAGTGACGCCATCGTCGGCACCTACCAGCGCTACCTGCGAACCCTGGTCGAGCCGAAGGACCCGCGGCTGGCGGCGGCCCTGGACGCTGCGATCAGCGAGGCGATCAACCAGCAAATCACCAAGGGTCCTCTGCTGGAGGCGACACCGCCATACGTCACCTCGTCCACCCCACGCGAGCTCATCGATGCCGGTGTCCTGGACCCCGGGATCGCCACGCTCCGCAGCGGATTCGACCTTGATCGACCGTTGTACCGGCATCAGGAGCGGGCGATCCGCAAGGCCGCCGCCGGCCGGAACCTCGTCGTCGCCACCGGCACCGGCTCGGGCAAGACCGAAAGCTTCCTCCTGCCGATCATCAACCGCATCATGGCCGAACGTTCGGCAGGAACACTCGGCCCGGGCGTCAGGGCACTGCTGCTCTACCCGATGAACGCCCTCGCCAACGACCAGATGAAACGGCTCCGCCGTCTCCTGGCCGAGGCTCCCGACATCACCTTCGGCCGGTACACGGGGGAGACCCGACAGACCCGCCGTGAGGCCGCCGAGGTGTTCGAGCGGCAGAACCCCGACGGGCGACCACTGCCCAACGAACTGCTCAGCCGCGAAGAGATGCAGCGGCGGCCGCCACACCTGCTGCTGACCAACTACGCCATGCTCGAGTACCTGCTGCTGCGTCCCCTCGACATGGACCTGTTCGAGGGCGAACACGCCGGGCACTGGCAGTTCATCGTCGTCGACGAGGCGCACGTCTACGACGGCGCCCGGGGCGCGGAACTGGCCATGCTGCTACGCCGCCTGGTCGACCGCGTCGGCTCCGAGCGGCCGATCCAGTGCATCGCCACCAGCGCAACCGTCGGTGGCGACATGAGAGCGGTCGCCGACTTCGCCGCATCCCTGTTCCCGGCCCGATTCGAGTACGACCCTGCTGACGAGAACCGGCAGGACGTGGTCACCGCCGACCGAGTCGAGCACCCGTCCGGACCGGAGTGGGGACCTCTGCCCGCGCCGGCCTACGCCGAACTCCTGCACGCCGGCGACCCCGCCGCCGCCATCCTGGACCGCGCTCGGCAACACGGCTATGTCAGTGATGACCCGTCGGACGCCCTGGCCCGCGAGCAGCGGGTCCGCCGGCTCAGGGCACTGCTCGCGCACGGGCCGGTACCGCTGCCCGAGGCAGCAGGAGCGCTGTTCACAACCGGCGACCAGTCCGCCTGTGCAGCGCTGGTGGCCCTGGCCAACAGCATCCACGACAGCGACGGCTCGCCTGTGCTGTCCGCCCGCTACCACCTCTTCGCCCGCGCCACCGAGGGTGCCTTCACCTGTCTCGGACCCCACGGCCCACACGTCAGTCTCACCAGACACGAGCGGTGTGAGCAGTGCGCCGACGCTGCCTTCGAATTCGGCACGTGCCGCCGCTGCGGCACGGTGTACCTCGCCGGCACGTTGGAGCAGGTCGGCGCGCACATGGTTTTCCGTTCCCGACGCTCGCGAGATGAACAGCGCGTATGGATGGCGCTGGTCGACACCGTGGCAACCGACGAAGACGAAGAGACGACCACCAACGCTGGCAACTCCGCCGGCGAGCTGGGCGCTATGTGCAGCCGGTGCGGCGTCTTCCAGGCTGGCCCAGCAACCACCTGCCCCCGCTGCCCGAACGCCTCCATGCGCCAGGTTCGCTTCCTGCGGCACCGTACGGACGAACTCACCGCCTGCTTGGCCTGCGGTGGCCGCGGTGACGGCCTCATCCGCCTCTTCTCTAGCGGAAACGAGGCCTCCGCCGCCGTCCTCGCCACCGCCCTCTACCAGAAGCTGCCGGTAGCGCCCGACCCCATTCAGCAAGGCCTGCCAGGAGGCGGCCGCAAGCTTCTGCTGTTTAGCGACAGCCGCCAGTCCGCGGCATACTTCGCGCCCTACCTCGAAGACTCCTACCACCGGGTGCAGCACCGACGACTGCTTCACGAGGGTGCCCTCGCTGCCGCCGAAACCGACGGTGAAATCCGGCTGGAAGACGTCATCTACCACACCAACCGAGCTGCCGACCGCTACGGCCTCTTCGAACGCCGCCAATCACGGCAGGCACGCGAACGACAGGTCGCCCTGTGGGCGCAGGTCGAAGTCGTCGGCGTCGACGAACGCAACTCCCTCGAAGGTCGCGGACTCCTCGCATGGGACATGTCCGGCGACCCGGCGTGGACGCCGCCCCGTCCCCTGACCGACCTCGGCCTCAAGGCGGACGAATCGTGGGCACTGATCGGCGAGCTCGTCCGATCGATCCGGCTTCAAGGCGCGGTCGCCGTACTCGACGGGGTCGACCCCCGCGACGAAGCGTTCGCACCCAGGCTCGGCCCCATCTACGTCCGTGGCACCGGCGCCGATGCCCGCCGAAAGGTCCTCAGCTGGGCTGCCCACCAAGGGCGTCAACCGTCGCCTGGATTACCTGCGCCGGTTGATCAACCGGCTTGCGAACAACGCCGACCCCCTCCAGGTCCTCGACGGGGTATGGCAGCTGCTGACCAGAGGACCGCAGAAGGAATGGCTGATCGGCAGCACCGAACGCGGCATCGGTCAGGTCTACCAACTCGACCCTGCTCTGATCACCTGCACCCCGGTCGGCGGCGACAGCGCCTTCTGGCAGTGCTCGACCTGCCGCAAGCTCACCCCGTTCAACGTCCGCGGCACCTGCCCGACGATGGCATGCGACGGCACGCTGGAACCCTGGAGCCAACCGGCGGCCGACACCGACAGCGACCACTACCGCACCGTCTATCGGGCAATGAACCCGGTGCCACTACGCGTCTTCGAACACACCGCCCAGTGGACCAGCGAACGGGCCGCGGAGATCCAACAGCAGTTCGTCCGCGGCGAGATCAACGCCCTGTCCTGCTCGACGACCTTTGAGCTCGGCGTCGACGTCGGCGAACTGCAGGCCGTGATGCTCCGCAACATGCCGCCCACCACCGCGAACTACGTTCAGCGAGCCGGCCGTGCCGGTCGCCGCACGGACGCCGCCGCTCTCGTCGTCACCTACGCCCAACGACGCTCACACGACCTGTCCCGCTTCGCCGAACCGGACCGCATGATCGCAGGCGAGGTCCGCGCACCGTACGTACCTCTCAACAACGTGCGGATCGACCGGCGACACGCCCACTCCGTGGCCATGGCCGCCTTCTTCCGCCACCAGTTCCGAATCCACGGCACGATCTGGCGCACAGCAGGGGAGTTCTTCCTGCCTGACGACAACGGGATAGCTCCGGTAACGCTGGTCCGCGACTTCCTCACCCCTGCGCCGACGGACATCACCGACTCGCTGCGGCAGGTCCTACCCACCGACGTGCAGGCGGCGATCGGCGTCGACTCCGCCGACTGGGTAGCGCACCTGCTCGACCTCCTCGAATCGGTGCGGGCCGAGCTGCAGCAAGACGTCTACACCTACGAGCAGAAACGACAGGAAGCGTTCGCCGCCCGACACGACGATCAGGCCGCCCGCTACAGCCGAGTCATGAGGACCATCACGAGCCGAGAGCTCCTCGGGCTTCTCGCCAACCGCAACGTGCTACCGAAGTACGGCTTCCCGGTCGACACCGTGGAGCTACGGCTGGCGTTCGCCGACGCCCACCACGCCAAGCAGCTGGAACTGTCCCGCGACCTGTCCTCGGCCATCTACGAGTACGCGCCCGGCGCCGAGGTCATTGCCGGTGGGCTGACCTGGAAGTCCGCCGGCGTCTACCGACTACCCGGTAGGGACCTGGAACGGCGCTACTACGTCATCTGCGACGGCTGCGGCCACTACCGCGACTCCATCGACCGCCTCGACCATGCCTGCCCGGCCTGTGGCGCCGCACCCGTTGGCGCGCCCCGCCAGTACACGATCCCGGTCTTCGGCTTCGTCGCCGCCCGCAACAGCGCCCGGCGGCCCACCAGCGCGCCGCGGCGAGCCTGGCATGGCGCGACCTACGTCGTCTCACCCGGCGCGGAACTCTACGAAGACAAACTGAACTTGACCGGCGGCACCATCACCATCAGAGCCGGCGCCAGAGGCGAACTCATCGCCATCAGCGACGGATCAGCGGGCCGCGGCTTCCTCATCTGCGTGATCTGCGGGTCCGGACGCCCCACCATCGACGGAGTGTCCAGCCACCAGAGCCCGCTCAGCGGACGGGACTGCAGCGGTCGCGTGGAGAACCTGTCGCTGGCACACAGGTACCAGACAGACGTCCTCGAACTGAGCATCGACGGAACAGCCACGGCCGGACTCGACGACAGCGCCTGGCGGTCGATCGCGTACACCCTGGTCGAAGGCGCCGTCCTCGCACTCGAGATCAGCCGCGACGACATCGATGCCACCATCTACCAAACCGACACCGGACGCAGCGTCCTCATGCTGTACGACACCGTGCCGGGCGGAGCCGGCCACGTCCAGCGCATCGCCGAGCGACTGAGCGACGTACTCGACAAGGCCCTGAGACGAGTCCGCAACTGCGAGTGCGGACCCGAAACCAGCTGCTACAGATGCCTGCGAGTGTTCCGCAACGAGCGCTACCACGAACAACTACGCCGTGGCGTCGCAGCCGACGTCCTCGGCCGCCTACTCGGCAAGACCGACCACGCGCCGGCCGGAGCATTGCGGATCTCCCTGTCCGACGTTCAACCCGCCCTGACGGCGACCCGCCGATTCCTGGTGTCGGAGGCGCCCGGGGAGGTCTTCGAACCGGTTCCCTCCGGCCAGCTCGACCTCTACGAGGGCCGCGTCGTCCTCGCCAGCCGCGACGGCAAAGCCGCAGTCGGACGGCTCTGGCTGCGACGCGACGCGCACGGCATCGTCGGTGCAGGGCTGCAACAAATCGCTGGAGCGCCACTGGATGGCGAAGCAGACGGTCTCACGCTGATCGGCGTTGCAGTGCTGTGACGTGCGGTCGGCGGTGTCTCACTCACCGCTTCCCGCCGAATGCAGCCGTCTCATGATGCGGGGCGACTGCAGAGGTCGGCTTATCCGTAGTGAATTCCTCCCGGGAGGAGGTCGAGCTTGATGGGACAGTCGGGCGTTGGCGCCGCCGTGCCGCCGCCGGAAGTGCGGCGCATCGCCTCGGAGGCTGAGGCCAGCGAGCTCGCGCACTGGTTGTTGATGCCCGGGCGGCGGTGGCCGGTCGTGGTGCTGACCATTCCGGGGGAGCACGACGAGCCGTTCGGTGATCCGGACGAAATCAAGCAGGCGGTCGGTGACCTTGCCGAGGTCGTGCTGATGCCCACGAGCGACATCTCGTGGGCGTTCTCGCGGGTGATGCCGGCCATGACCCAGGTGTACGGCGGCGCGGGTCGCGTGTACCCGGTCGACCATGCCTGGGTTTCCGACCCTCAGCGCAGCCGGCTGCGATTCGCCTACTCGCCGCACGACCGCAAACGCATCACCGATCAGTTGATCAGCGACGCGCTGCAAGCAGCCATGGCAGCCGGACTGGTCGAACCCCGCTCTCGTCCAGGAGCGCAGCAACGCTCCGGGCGGGTGCAGGGCCTCATCGGGTCGCGAGCGCTGGTCATGTTCGACGACATGTCCGTGGCGACGGTGTGGGAAGAGCTGACCGTTCCGGGCGTTGCGCTTGATCGGGTGCTGGCCAAGGGGCAACAGGTATGTGGCAGCTACGACCCGGAGTCGCGGCGGCTGGACCTGCGGGCCGCGCTGCGTTTCGCCGATGCCGCAAGCGCCCAGAGCGGCGTTCGAGAGGCGTATCAGGCTGGTGATGTCGTTCTGGCCGAGGTGGTGGCCGTGGCTGACGAGATCGTCACCGTGCGGTTGTTGCCCAGCCTTTCAGTCGAGATCGGCCGGGAGGCGGTCACCAGCAATCAGAAGGACACCCTGGTTGGCTTGTTCAGCGTCGGGGAAGTCGTCGCCTGCCGCCTCGTTGTGGTCGAGCCGCTGCGGTTGCGGTTGGACGACATCGACGACGAGGAGGTGCCGAAGCCACCACCGAGCCTGCTGCCGGGTGGGCCTCCGTGGTTGCGCCTGCCCGAGCCAGAAACGCAACCCCAGGCTGCAGGTCCGCCCCCGTCATCGTCCCCGAAGGTTGCGCCGCCGTTAGGGGACCTGCCCAGCGTCGTGCCTCGACAGCCGACGCCGTTTGACCTGGCCCAACGCCTCTCCCCGTCGCAACCGACCGCGATGGCCCGACGGGCGGATGCGATACCCGCGGCAGACCAGGCGCGGGTCCTGCAACTGAGCAATGAACTCGCGGCCGAGCGGGCGACCCGGAAGGCCCTGGCCGGCGAACTGGCGGGTCTACGCGCTCGGGCCGGGGAATTGGAGGCCGAGCTCGCACAGGCAACCCGCACCATCGAACAGCTCCAGACCCGCTACCGCGGCGCCGACCTGGCTCGGCAGCGCCTAGGCAAGCAGCTCAGGAGCGCACAGGGCCGCGTCGACCAGACAGCCGGCGTGCAGGGCCCGCTGTTCCTCGATCGAGAGGAACAGTTCCGTTACGAGGTCACCTGTGAGTGGGCGCAGCGCATTCCCGCCGCCGAGAAGGCCGACAAGCCCCTCGCCAAGTACACGCTGGCCGCTGGCTTCCTCGACTCCGTGGAACAACTTGAGGGCATCAGCCGGGCAAAGGTCGTCGCCGTAGTGGTCGAGGTGCTCACAGGTCAGGCGCAGCACCTCCCCGGGCGCGACGCGCACCCACTACGCACCGGCGACGCGGGCAGCCCTTACGTCCGCCGCTCCGACGGCGCGATCTGCTGGCGGGTGGCGCTACAGCGAGAATCAGCCGCCGCTCGCCGGCTGCACTACTGGCGCACCCAGGACGGCTACGAACTCTCCCGCGTCGCCCTTCACGACGACTACCGTCCCTGATGATCAAATGGGGGCGCTCATGTCCCTCACGGCCGGTTATCTTCCGGCTTGGGGCGCAGATCAAGGATGTCGGGCACGCCGACCTCGCCGGGGGCGTGCCGTTGCAGGAGGAGTAGCAGGTCCTCCTGCCGGGGCTGGCCGAACGCCAGCCGGTACCTCACCAGGTCCGCTTTGAGTCGGTCGAACCTTGCCTTGTCGCGGCTGAGTGGATAGGGCAGGACATGCCGTTCAATCTTCGCAGAACCGGGGAACACCCAGTACGGGGCGAAGTCGCCCAATTTCCCGGAGTTGGCTCGGGCGGCGTCGTACAGGGCTTTCCACACGTCGGGCTCGGGGGAGCGCAGGGCGTCGGCGCGGTGTGCGGCGGCGATGTTGCGGCGTACGGCGTGCCCGCCGAAGCGGTGCACCCGGCCCTCACGCTGTTCGAAGTCGACGGGGTTGGCGGGAGTGTTCCAGTGCACGACGGCCGAGCACCACTGGTGGAAGTCGATGCCTTCTTGGCCTGCGCTGGTTGTGGCGACGACGAACGGCCAGAACGGGCTGTTGAAGGCCCGGCGCACGGCCACCTTGCGGTCGACCTGGGACTGTTCTTCGCCGCGGCCGCCGTAGCGAAGCGCGAACCGGCCGGGCAGCTTGATCGGCTGACCGGGGTGGTGCGGGTCGAAGGCGACGTACGTCGACGGGCGGCTCGCGATCGCTTGCCGCGCCTCTTCGGCGAGGTCGTACAGCCCGTCGTCGTCCAATCGGGTGTCGGACGCGGTGCTGCGCAGCGTGTGCATATGCTCGTCGAGGACGGCCTGCAGGCCCCCGGCGGCGCAGTACCGGAGCACCGCCTGCCAGTAGACCTGGCCCATCGCCAGGCCGTCGAGCAGTTGCGCGGTTTCCGGCCGGTTGAACAGGGAGCGCAGCCCGTTTGCCAGGTGCGCGGCGGCCCGCCAGTGCCCTTCCGGCGTGACGGCGCTGTCGGGGTGGGTCAGCCGGGACAGCGCCCGCCAGGCGATGTTGCCGGGGCCGTGCAGACCGATCGCGGCGACGTTGTCGAGCAGCCTGTCGAGCTGGCCTACGGTCGGGTGGGCGGCCTGGCTAGCCAGTTCGCGGGCCAGGGCCACGTGCCGGTCCAGGCCGGTGACCGGACCTTCCCCGTCGGCGGAGGCCCCCAGGGCTCCGGCCGCGTCCTCGACGCCGGGATCGGCGCCGGGCCACCGGAAGATCAGTTCCCACGGCTCGGCGGGGTTCGCTGCGGTGGGCGCCACCTCGGTGGCGGCGTGGGCCCGGAGACGTTCCCGGATCTCCCGCTCGAACACGTCCAGGGGTACGGTCTCGTCCGGCCGCTGCCGCGCCAGGGCCAGCGGGTCGCAGAGCGCGGCGAGGGCGGGATGCGGCCAGAAGAGCGCGAGGACGCTCATCGCCGCCGGGCGACCCTGCTCCACGCGGTAGTCGAGGTGCCGGTGCCCCTCCCCGGGGCGGCCCAGCCGGCGTTCCGCCTCGTAGCTGAGCAGCCCCGCCACCGCGGTGGGGGTGGCATTCCAGGAGGAGAACAGCAGCCGCTTGGTGATGCCGTCGCGCGCCGCCGGCGCGAACGGCTCGCCCAGCGCGTGGTGGGGCAGGGACGGGGGCAGCCACAGTAGCTGCCACCAGCCCCGGTCGACCGTGTCCGCGGCGAGCTGCCGCAGCCGGCCGTTGCCGAGATTGACCGGCTCTCGCCGGCTGATCGCGCCAGCGTCGAGCAGCTGCGCGGAGGCCAGCAGCGTGGGCACCTCGGGATGTGGCTGGCCGTCGAGCGCCGCCCGGACCTTGTGGCCGAGCTGATAGCCGTCGAGGAAGTTCAGAAAGTACGGTGCGGACTTCCAGTATTCGACGGTCATCGGGGCACCGACGGCCTTGGCAATCTTGCGCATCGCTATGTAGCTGCGCACGTCGCGGGCCTCGAGATCGTCGGCGGGGCTGAGGTATTCGCGCAGCATCCCGTCCTGGCCGAGCAGGGGCCGTTCGGTGCGGCACATGAAGCGGAGCAACAGGCCGCGAAGCCAGTCGCGCAGGTCGCCGCAGGACTCGCCGCGTACCAGCGCGTCCCGGTACGCCTCGAACGCCTTCGTCACGTCCGCGTGCCAAGATTCGTCGTCGCTGAGGAAGCGCAGCACCTGCCGGAAGTCGGCGTAGTGGTCCTCGCCGGCGGCTGCCTCCTCGGCGAAGGTGAACGGCTTGTACGGGGTGGCCGACAGCAGCAGCACCCGGGCGGCCCGGTAGTCGAACAGGTGCCGGGCGAGCTCGGCACCTTCGCCGCCGTTCGGGTCGAGCAGCTCCCGGAAACGCTGGAACTCGTCCAGGATGATCAGGTCGGGTTCGAGGACCTCGACGCCGGCGGTGGCCAGCGCCGTACGGAGATCGCCGGTGAGCTTGCGGGCGTTCTCCCGCAGTGCGTCGGGGAGGGCGGGGCGCCGGCCGATGCCGTCGAGCAGCGAATCGAAGTCGTCGAGCAGGCCTCGCTTTCGGGCCCGGCGCAGAAACTCGCCGGTGATTGTCGGGTCGAGTTTCCCGTCCAGGTGGTCCCACAGCCGGTCGCATTGCTCCTCGAACCGTTCGGGCGACGCGACGCCCGCCTGCAATGCCCGCAGCGCGGCCCGAGTCCGCCAACCGTTCCAGGAGCTCGCCTGTTCGAGGATCAGGAACAGCAGCGCGCGCTCTTCCGCCGTACCGGTGCGCCAGCCTTGGTCGAAGGAGGTGCCGGGGGTGAAGGCGACCAGGTTGATCGGTTTGCCGGCGGCGGCGGTCTGGGCGTTGAGCTTGTCCGTATGTTTGGTGAGCAAGGTGAGCCGGCTGGACAGGGTGACGGTCTCGTCGGGGGTGACCCGAAGCCGGCCGATGTTCTGCCGCGCCACGTCCTGATTGGAGCAGACGTAGATGACGTCGACCCGCTCCACGCTGTCGTCGTCCTGCAGCCGCTGCAGGGTCTCCGCGATTACGCCTCGGGCGACGACACTCTTGCCGAGCCCGGTCTCGTCGGCGACCAGGAACCGGCGGGTCGGATCAGCGCCGAAGTACCGATCGATGACGTGCGCGACGGTGGCGCGCTGGAAGTCCTTCAAGCCGGCCATGACCGGGCCAGCGTCGTACCGCTTCACGCGCTCACCGCCTCCGTCATCGCGTCCCGCGCCTGCCTGATGACTCCCCACAGCTCGACGAAGCCGGGCGGAAGCAGCCGCTCGCTGTCACCGCCGGCTTCGATGCGGGTGACCAACCGGGCCAGGTCGTCGAGCTGCTCTGGCCGGTCGACGAGAGCATTCATCAGCAGCTCGAGGATCCCCGTGCCGCTGGTGCGCCAGGTGCCGTGTCCGCCGGCGTCGCCGCTCACCGCGGCGGCAGCCTCGGTGCCCAAACCGAGCATTAGCAGCAGGAACCGCAGGAACTTCTCCGGCGTGTCGATCTGCTGGGCGATGACATGGTCGAGCCGGTGCGCGGGATCGCCGACCAGGGTGGCGAGGACAACGGTCTGTTCCCGGCCGGTGCTGTCCTCCGCGGTGATCACGACGAACGGGGTTATGTCGACCAGAGCAAGGCCGCTGAACGCGGCGTCCACCGGCTGTCCCGGCGCAAGCACGGCCGCCTCACCGCGGCGGGTGTGCAGCTGCGCGGTGATCCGCACGCCCGGCGCATCGGGCAGGGAGTCCTCAGAGGTGAGCCGGATCCGGTAGCCGTCGGCCTCGGACGTGACGGTGGCCGACAGCGGGATGGCCGCGATGTCGCGGACCAGATCGCGAAGGTCGGCCGCGTCAGGCTCTGGTTCGGTGACGTCGTGGCGTTCGTAGGGTTCGAGAATCTCCCGGAATCCCGCCCCTGGGCCTAGGAGTGCGTCGATGCCGTACTGGGTACGGCCACCGACCAGCTCCACCAGCAGCTCGACGTTGCCGCCGAACGCCGCATCGGTGGCGTTCGCGGAGCCGAGCAGGACCCGTGCCTGCTGACCTTTCTCCACCACGTACACCTTCGCGTGCAACCCGCTGAGCACCTCCTGCCCAGACGGCGACCCCTCCGCCGGTAAACCGGCCAGGGCGTTGACCACCAGCACCTCGGATCCGGCCAGGCTCTCGTCGGGCAGGCAGTCGAGCGTCTCCTGCCTGCTCACCAGCGCCAGCTGGCCGCTCGGTGCGCACCGGTCCAGACCGCCTGGGGTACAGAACGGCGAGATGACCAGGTGACGCGTGCCGTCGAAGTCCGGCGGACGAGCACGGGGCACCCCCAGCGCATGAAAGAACATCTCCCGCGCGCCCTCGGGATACTCCCACTCGGCCCGACGCAGATCCTCGCCCAGCGCCTCGATCGCCGCCCGCCGGTCTGCCGGCAGTGGCGCGACCGTCAGGTGCAACGTGTGCTGCACGAGGCCGAACAAGGGCTTGTTGCCCGCCACCCGGCGAGTGCCCGGGTTACCGTCCAGGCGCAGGCACACGTCCCAACTGCGATCCTTGGTCAGGTTGCGGCTGAGTACCAGCAGCCGCAGCGACGTCTCGCCGGTCGTCTCGTCGTGGAAGCGCAGCGCCCACAGCTTCGGGTGGAAAAGGTGACCCGCCCTGGGCCGGCGCACCTGGTGCACCATCGGCTCGACGAACGCCAACAGCGCCGACTTCGTCGGTGGCACCACGATCTGCCCCGTCTGACAGAACACGTCGATGCGGTCGGCGCAGTGCCGTACGCCCTCCATGACCGCGATCGGGTCCGTCGATTCACGCAGACCGTGCGCGGCGAACGCCAGGGGGGTGACCAGCAGACTCTCCAGGTCCAGGGTGAACGTCAACGCCACGGCCCGGGACAGCTGCGCGCCCGGCGGTGGGCGCAGCGCGTCGAGCAGCAACGAGCGGGAATCAGGCGAGAGCACCGGCAGCCTCCGGCAGGTTGGCGACGCAGCCATCGTGGATGTCGGTAAGGATCCGGCGCACCTGCGGCCAGCGGAACACCAGCTGCCGGCTGCCCGACGCGCCACTCCACGTGCGCAGCAGCTTGTCGTTGACCAGCCGCGACTGGCCCTTCTTTACCGACCGTTCCCGCTCGGCCACGAGGTTTCGCAAGCTCTGGTCGGTGGCGGCGTCGCCCGCGGCGCCGCTGGTTACCGCGTCGAGCCATCGGTCGATGAACCGGCGTGCTGCGGCATTCGTTGCGATCCGCGGATTCTGCTGAATGAGCCGACCCCACATGCCCGATCGGTCCCAAGCCTTGAGTCCGTGTTCCGCCGTCACCCGATCGCTCCACCCCAGCAGCGCGTCGCGGTAAAAGGCCACCGGCTGCTCGTGCTCGGTCAATCCGGCCTTCTCGTACCGCTCTGCGATGAGCAGGTTGTACAGCAACGCCGCGCCGTGGATCGCCAGCGAGAACAACGCGGCATCCCGCACCAACGAGCCGATCGGCTCCGGCGCGGCCAGTGCTGCCGACTCATTCCACGGCGCCTCGCTGTCTGAACCGGGGCGATGCTCGGGCTCGAGAAGGTACGCCAACAGCGTGCTCGGTGCGGCAGCAAGGATTCGCTCGCGCAGCCAACGGGCCTCGTCCGGATGCAGCCGCAGCCCACCCACGACCTCGTTCGGGAACTTCCCCGGTGCCGCTGGCAGGGTCGGATGCCAGGTTCCGCTCGACCGCTCGGTCAGCTCGTCGGCCTCAACCAGACCGGCCGCCAACCGTCGATCGGATTCGGTGTTGTCGTCGCCAGTGCGGATGCCGTACCGCAGCAGTGCCGCCGCATAGATGCTCGACGGTAACGTCCGCACCCCGACACCGGCCCGTCGGCCGATCACACCCTCAGTGTCGTCGCCGCGCAACAGGGCGTCGATCACCTTCCGCTCGTTGCGCTCGACCTGCGCGGCGAGGCGCTCACCGCGCAGCCCACGCCGCTGCGCCTCCTGATAGCACCACGGCACGATCAGCAGGTACCGAGCCCGGGTCTGGATAACGGAAGTACCCGGAAACAGCAGGTCGCTGAACGCGTCCCGGACCTGGCCGATGCCCAACTCGTCCCGGCTCTCCGTGTCGCTGAAGAGCTTGAGTAACTCGCGCATGCGCTGCTGATCGTCGCGAGAACTGTCCAGCCAACTCAGTCCTGAAGCCATGGATGCCCTCCGCTCACGCTCTTGCGGCATCGACAAGGCCGCTGGGAGGACAGGTAGGCAGAGCGATCCACCCCTCGGAACGCGCGATGACCCGCTGCTCTTCGTCCGGGCGGGTGGCCTTGCCGATCGCAGCGGAACGGGCAACCAACGCCGCAATCACCGAGTCGAACGCGTCGTGGCTGCGCCGGACCAGCGCCTCGAACGCCCCCAGCTCCAGCCAGGGCGTCGCCCCGCACAACGCCGTCACGAGGTCGACGTGCTGGACATGCTGACCTCGTCCCTTGTAACCACGGTGCGTCAACCCCCAGCCGCTTAGGGCCGCTGCCGGGTACACCTCGACGATCTTGCCGTCGCCGCAGCGGTCGACATCCTGCCCAGCGGCGGCCAGCATCGACAGGAGCCCTGCGCAGCGGAACGCCGTGTGTCCGATGCGATCCGCAGCCACACTGAGCGGAACGATGCCCGTCTCCTCGCGCACCACCTCGTCAGTCTGCCGATAGGCCAAGCGGCGCCGCCACCCTGCACCCCCGCCGTCGCCAGCGGTAACGTGGCCGGACTGGTGGGCCGTAACGAGCGCGACGAAAGGTTCCGGCCAACCGAGCGGGCAATCCAGCCCGATCTTGTCCGCGTCCGGGCTCGCCTCAACGATCCGAGCGTCGCTGACGTCGAGGACCAGGTCCCGCACCACCGCGCGGTCCGATAGCCACTCGACCATGGCCATCGCCGTACGCTCGTCTGCGGCTGCCAGGTCAACGCCGAGGGTTAGCACCGCACCACTCTAGGTGCGTCGGGCTCGGTTGAATATGATCCGAATCGATGGTCGCCGCGAGACGTTCAGCTGCACATGAACGCCGCTGTGGTTTGCCGCGAACGAGCTGTACGACAACATCATCGTGCTGCCCGGCGAACGCCAGACGGCACCCTCGTCGCCGTGTCGCGACTGCCAGGTGACCTGCGGCCAAGATCGCGAGGGAGCGGCCTGTGGGGCTCTGGCGCGTGGCCATCTGTGATGATGGCGTGGTGAGCGTCGGCGGGGCTCCGCTCAGCCGACTTGCCGCAGAATGGCGTGAGATGTGCGTCCGCCAGGTGCGCGACAGGGACACCGTCCTCGAGCAAATGGTCGTCTCACCCGCCCGCAGCGCGCCGGTCGCACTCTGACTCGGTGAGCAGCTCACGAGCCTTCGAAGGGGTCCATCACACCACGAGCACCGCGCCGAAGAAGCCGGGCACCTGGCCGGCGTCGCTGGAGGGCAGGGTGAGCAGGACCGGCGGTCCAGGAACCGGTTGGCCTGCAAAACGAACGTCTCGGAGGCGACGCTGCAGCAGTGGCAGGCGGCTCCGTGCAGGGAGTCCTCCGGGTCCGGCGGCGTGCTGCCGGCGCAGACCGGGTCCGACGAGCACCTGGCGGCGCGGTGCGTGGCGAGGTGACGAGGCCGACCAAGCGCGACAGCTCACTGAGCGCGACGAGCCCGCAGAGGGTGCCCTCGCATCAGAAGCCGTGGTGCAGATGAGCACGGCGGCGGCACGGCTCCGAGTGGCTGGCTAGGCATAGAGGCGCTCGGCGAGGTGGCGGCGCCATAGCCGTAGGGCATCGAAATTTGGCCGATGAGGACATGGGCTAGGGCCGCCGGGAGGACGTCGTCTCGTCGGTGGTCACCGATAGCCTCTCGCCAAAGACGTGAAAGGGATCGCGATGGACCTTCGTGAAGTTGGGCTTGGACGGCTGAAGGGCGTCGCCGACGCCGCTGGACGGATGGTTGCCGACAGCACGAACGTCGCGAGGCAGCTCGTCGCCGATGCTGCTGGCGATGCACAGGAGAAAGTGAAGCAGTCCGCCGAGCAGGTGATGGCGAAGGTCGAAGAAGTCAAGGACGGCCTGTCGGCCTGGTCGTCCCGCAACCCCGCCGATTTCGGCGACTTGTCCGCGCTCAGCGCCGACGGGAAGTTGCTCTACTGCCGGGTGTTGGTGAGCTTGGCGCTGGTCGACGGCCTCCTCGATCCTCGCGAGATCGCGAATCTGTACTTGTTCGCATCGACGATTGGCCTCGACGGCGAAGCGCGATCGGAGTTGCGCAGGGACATCACTGGGGCGCAACGGGATGCAGCGAGCGGCGCAGGGGTTCTCGACGCCACGGTGGAGCTGTCCAGGGAATTGCGTGACCTCCTCGAGGAGGACCAGCGCGAGCCAGTGTTCACGGTGCTGGTGCGCGACCTGGTGCGAATTTCGCGTGCTGACAGGCATGCTGCGGACGCCGAGCGCGAGCGAATCGTGCTGGTCGCCGGACTCGTGTTCGCCGAGTCAGCCGACAAGGTGGTGGAGGCAACCGAACGGTTCGTGATCACCGAAGAGGACTTCGCTTCCGGCAAGATCACGACCAGCCAGCTGGAGACCACCACCAAGGACATCGCCGCCAAAGCGGCTGCGTTCGGCGCCCCGATCGCCGCGATCAGTCTCGCTGGCAGCGTCACCGGCCTCAGCGGAGCGGGAATCACCTCGGGTCTGGCGGCCCTGGGGTTCGGCGGCCTGCTGGGCCTGAGCGCGATGGCCACCGGGATCGGCACGGTCGTAATTCTCGGCGTCGCGGTCCATCAGGGGACGCGTTGGGTGCTGGCCACCAACGAGCGTGAACGAGAGAATCGGCGCGAGCATCTGATTCAGCAAGTCATCAAGAATCACCAGCAGGCGATGGCCGAGCTCACCGATGACATCGCGGGGCTCGCTCGACGGATGGAGGCCTACCTCACCCAGACCACGAGGAACGAAGAGCGACTGGCCGCGCTCAGGGCTGAGTTGGCCGCCTTCGAGCTGGCCCTGGTGAATCTGCAGACCAGTCAGGAGGCCTTCGAACGGCGGGAGCCGCTCAGTGTCGGGTGACCAGCTCTCGGCTGCCGCCGCTGTCGTGGCTTACCAGGCCGTCACGCTGACCGAACTGCGTAACCTGTTCGACCAGGTTGAGTTCGACCTCAAGGATGTCCTCGAACGCGAACGTCGCGTCAGCGACACCCTGGACTCGGTCGATTCCGAGTTCGACGCGGTGCGCGCCCGCCTCCACGCAATGGGCCTCCTCGTACCAGCCCCCGAGTCCCCGTCGAGCGCAGCGACCACCGTGAGTGTCCAAGCACCGAGCAACCCCCGTTACGCCGTGCCCATCGTCCCGACTGATGACGACTTCGATCAGCTCGTCAGGCTTGCCGAAGCCCGGTTGGATCTGCTGGGTATCGATCTGACCCGGGACCCGCTCCAACAGGTTCTTCCCTCCAGCCAGATAGCTCGCAGCCTGCGCAGCTACGCCGAGGAACATGGCGACGTCAGCTGGGACAAGACCGACTGGACAGTCGTCCTGGTTGCCGGAGCCCTCGCGACCCTCCTTGACATCATCCTCGTCCGCATCCCCCAGGACTCCACCTTCCTCGGCAAGGAGCAGGCGGGCTCGCCCCTCACCACGTGGCTCAAGGACCGTGACCGCGCACAAGACATCCACGCCCGATTCCTCAAGAGGTTCGAGAAGCTCGCCAAAGTACCCTACGACGCCCCCACCACGAAGGCCACCGGGGGCCTCGTCAGCGGCATGCGGCCGGCTACCCACCGGCTCCAGAGCCTCGGCCGCGATCCGGCCCTGGGTTTCCTCTACGGCGTGGCAGATCTCATGCACGGCACCGGCACCTACATCGACAAGGCAGGGCAACTGATCCAGGTCGCCACCGACGCCACCCCGATCGACCTGATCAACGCTCTCATCACTCAGGTGCGCCATCTTCTCTCGGACGTCTACACTTCTGCCGGCCTGCAGCCCCCGTTCTTCAGCCTGCTTCAACTCGGACAGATCAATTCCCCATTCGCATTAGGCCCCTCCGGCGTCAAGGTGCCCTGGACCGACGTCGCCCGCTACATGTATACGAACGGCTACGACCTGCGCCACTTCTTCACAATGGGCATCACGCCTGGCGTCGTGTCCGCGATCATCCGAGGGTACTGGCTTCTCAAAAGCTACGCCACCGGCGGTACCGCACCGCAACGGAAACTGGAGCACGCCAAACTCACGTCCATGCTGCTGCTCGGGCACACCATCGCCACCTCAGGCACGCTTCTCAAGACCGGGCTACTGTTTGGCATGAACCCGGCTGCCCTCAACTACAACCAGATTCTCGCCATGGCCCCCGCCACCATCGCCTGGTTCAACGAAGCCATCGCCCGCGACCATCGCATCAGCCAAGCGCTGGAGAAGGAATGGGAATTGCTCCTCACCGAATCCGAGGGGCAATCGGGATCAGCGAGCTGAGTCACGAGTCTGAGCAGACTGTCAATCTGACTGTCTTCACACCGGCCTTCATCTAAAGTCCCGCACAGGTCCAGGCAGCCGAGCCTGTCGGTCCCCAGCGAGTCGCCCCGCACGCGCGGGGGCCACCCCTCGTCGTTCACACTGATGCAGTCCGGCCGGGGCGTCGTCCTCGTACGCGGCTTGCCCGTCCATGCTGACCATAATGGACAGCGCGCTCGGGTCGTCCCCGCACGAGGAGCGGCCACCCGACAGATTCTGCTGGTGCAGCCGCCGACACGTACGCCTTCAGGTCGGGAGGTGGTGCTATAAGACATGACCAGGCGCGGTGTAGGGGAGGGTGTCGCCTGCGTCAGCGTGCTGGCGCGCCGCGCGGACTCGGGCTACGGCGCCTCCGGCGGGGGCGCTCCGGCTCCAGGATGGCGTAGGCCGTCTGCGGCCGCCGGCTCCGTGGTGGTGGCGGTGCGGGATCCTGTCTGCCATCGTCCCGGGCGAGCCGAGCAGGCCGTCGCCCGGCCCGCCAGCGTACGCGCGAGGCGCCGAGGTCCGCGGGCAGTGGCGGACCGGGCGCCGGCCTGCTCCCCGGAGGGCGGGTCGATGGCAACAGCGGATCGTGGTCTGCCTCCCAGCCGACGAGCTGACCGCGGCGGTGCTGCGCCGCCTTATCGAGCCGCTGCGCCTGATGGCCGCTCAACTCGCCAGAGTCCGGATCAGCCACTCCAAGATTGCCCGGGTAGCGCCGGACAGGACGCCACTGATCGCTGCGGAAGTGTGGTCGCGTTCGGTCTTGCATGGGCGGGGCCGCCTCTTCATGTGACTCCTCCAGACGAATCGTTGGTCGGCAGTGCTGTTCGGCGCCGGAATGCCATCACGATTCGTGGCGCCGACCGGATCCGGCAGCAGTCCCGGACAGATCCGGACGCCGACTAACCGGATTTCGAGGTGACGGCGGGCGATCCCGTACGCTGTCCGAAGCATCCGACGGTCGCTGCCGGATCCGGGGAGATGGATGGGACCAGAGGAGATTCAGACCCGCCGCGAGCTCGCCGATCGCCTCGACGCGCTGCGGATAGCAGCCGGGTTGACCTACCCGAAGATCGAACGACTGGCTCGCAGTGGATCAACGAACTTGGCGAAGTCCACGGTGCACGATATGTGTCGTGGGAAGGTCGTGCCGGAAGAGAGCTCGCTGCTGCAGTTCCTCCAGATGTGCGGCGTCCCTCCGTCCGGGACCAGGGAGTGGCTTGGTGCGCGCCATCGAGCGTTCACGGCCGAAGAGCCCGGGCGATGGCGGATGCCGCGGGTCCGGGATGCGCGGCCACGCCTGATCGGCGTGCACAGGGCTATCGAGATTCCGGGTGCCGAGGGTGAATTGCCGAGCTACGTCCTGCGCGACCTGGATGCGCGCCTGCGTGCCTCGATCCGGGCCGGCTCGGAGGGGGCGGGCAGATTCCTGCTGCTCGTCGGACCTTCGTCCGTCGGCAAGACGCGATCCGCGTTTGAAGCGCTGCGTGCCGAAGTTCCGGACTGGTGGATATTCCATCCGGCTGATGCGGCGGAGTGCGCTACGTTCGCTGCTGAACCCGTAGCACGCTCGGTCGTCTGGCTGGATGAGATCCAGCGCTATCTGGCGGGCGGCCTGTCGCCGGACACGGTGCGCCGGTTGCAGGCCGACAAGGGTCCGCTGCTCGTGATCGCGACACTCTGGCCGGACCTGTTCCACTCTATGAAGAGCGCTGCCGGCGATGGCCAGCAGGTCCTGGACCTCGCTGAGACGTTCATGGTCCCGCCGGAGTTCTCTCCGTCGGAGCGAGACCGTGCCGTGGCCAAGGCGGCTGCCGACCCCCGGCTGGCCGCTGTCATTGACTCCGAATACGGGTTGACCCAGGCCCTTGCGGCCGGACCCGAACTGATCGGGCGGTGGGAGGGCGCACCGGATCCCTACGCGCGTGCGTTGCTCACCGCGGCGATCGACGCTCGGCGTATGGGCATCTGGTCACCGCTGTCGGCGGAGCTGCTGCGCACGGCCGTGCCGGATTACCTGTCGGCCGGGCAGCGAGCGCGGGCCACCAGCGATTGGTTCGAAGTTGCGCTGCGGTACGCGATGGAAGAAGTGCGTGGCGCTGCGTCGGCGCTAACCCCGTCGAGCACGGGGATGGGGACGGCGACGGGTTACCACGTCGAGGACTTCCTCTTCGATCATGCGAGGCGCGTTCGAGAGGTGAGCGTCCCACCGGAGTCGGCCTGGCTCGCTTATCGGACGTGCGTTACCAATGGAGAAGAACTGGTCCGGGCGGCCCACCTCGCGCGCCGCCGAGGTCTGTTCGAGCATGCCGAACATCTCCTACGAGCGGCCGTCGCGGCTGGATACGCACGCGCTCGCCATGAGCTGACCGAGCTGCTGCGCGGCCAGGGCCGGCTCCGAGAGGTCGAGCAGACGTGGCGGGAGGCCACCCACCTCGGCGAACCCGAGTCGTGGCGTGAGCTCGAAAAGGTTCTCCACGATCTGGGGCGGATTGAGGAAGCCCAAAAGGTGATCTTCGCGGGCGCGGCGGCAGGTGATGAAGTCTTCCGCTGTGTCCTCGCGGAGCTGCTGCGCGAACAAGGCAGGCTCCAAGAGGCCATCGAGCTGCTCCAGAGGACAGCCGATGATGCTTCCTCTCTCGCGACAAACGTCCTGGCAGAGTTTTTGCACGAGGCCGGCAGGACCGATGACGCGGTGCGCCTCCTTTACGGCACGGTCGGTACCTCCGAAGGCGATCCCTACTTTAATCTGGTCCCGTTCCTCCTCCGATTGGGACGAGTCGAAGAGGCGCTTCGGCTTCGGTACGAGGCTGTGGCGGACGACCGGCCATGGACCAGGTCTGAGCTCGTACAACTGCTGAAGGAGCTCGACCGCCTGGATGAGGCGGAGGAAGTCTTGCGAGCGGCCGCCGCTGGTGGGGATGTGGCCGCACGTCTCGAACTGGCCCGATTTCTCACCGATAACGGAGCGGCCGACGAAGGGCTTCGGATCTGGGCAGAGGCACTCCGTGACAACCCTTCATCTGTCAAGGTCACTTCGCTGGCGATGGCCATGCGTGACCATGGCCGCGCCGAAGAGGGGTTGGCGCTGTGCCGCGAGCGATTCGAGGCTGGCGCCCGCGACGCCTGGTTCGGCCTCGTGTGGATGCTGGAGGCTGCAGGCCGCATGGACGAGGCGATGGCAGTTTATGCCAAGGCTCACCGTGCGGAGCCGAACGCCGTTGTCCTGCAATACGCTCGGTTTCTCGATGAACACGGTCAGACAGAGGAAGCACTAAGGATCCTCCGCCAGGCTGCACCAGACGTCCATTCGATGACCCACTATTGGATCGCCCCCTTCCTCGAGAAGCAGGGCGACACGGCGGAGGCGGAGCGACACTGGCGCCTAGCCCTGGCTGCCGGCGCAGGGGAGTCGGCCTTGGACGGCCTCGTCGCCCTTCTTCGCGTGATTGGTCGAGGTGAAGAGGCCGACATGCTCCGTCGTTATGGCGTCGACACCGCCGGCCGGACGAACAGGGTCTGGTTTCAGGAGTAGACGAGACAAAGGGAAGGGTCATGCGGCGAAATCGTCAATACCTGTGTCTACCCGCACGCCCAGCCGCCGCAGCCAGAGCTCTCTACACACGCCTTTGGTTGCATTCCTGGATCCCCGCCAATGGAGAGCGTACGTCGGCGAGTTGGCGGGGGTGATTTCGTTACGGTTACGGCGCCTCCGGCGGGCACTCCGGCTCCAGGCGGGGGAGGCCGTCCGCAGCCGCCGGCGCCGTCGGTGGTGGCGGTGCTTCCTCCTGTCTGCCGTCGACCCGGGCAAGCCGAGCAGACCGCCACCCGGCCTGCCAGCGTACGAGCGGGGCGTCACGGTCCGCCGGGTGAGGCGGGCCGGGCGACGGCCCGCTCCCCGGTGGGCGGGTCGACGGCAGACAGGACAGTTAAGGCGTGTTGGAAGTGCTGTAGCTGCGTTCCGCAGCGCTTGCACGAGCGTTCGGGGCGGGTTTTTGGACGCAGGTCTACCCCACGGCGGAGAGGCGCTAGCTCATGTTCTCCAGCACCTCACCGTCGGTGCGATATCTCACAGCCATCTCACGGACGGTCCGGGAAGGCCCGAGAAGGCTTGGCGTGTCTCGGACCCGACCTGGCCGTTGAGCTGCATGTTCGGCATGAGCCGGTGTCGTCCGGCAGACGCCGGCAGGCACGCTAGTTCTCTGGGGGTCAAGGGGTCGTCGGTTCAAATCCGGCCGTCCCGACAGATGCGAAGCCCTGACCAGCGGAAAATTGCTGGTCAGGGCTTCTTCGAAGGAGGTCTGAACCTCCCCGAAATCCGTGCCACAGCCCTTAGCGAGATGGTCCCGCGTCACGGTCAGGATGACCAGCGGGAGCGCGGTGAAGTCCTGCGTCTTGTACGGCGACAGGTTGGCCAAGCCCTGGGGCTGCCGGCGGTGGACAGAGGGCGCGAACAGCGTCGGCCTCTCGGCTAGCGGTCAGGATGCCGGAGGGGAATCGGCGTGGATGTTGGATGGGGCTTCGGCGCTCTGCACGGCGACACGGACGATGTCGATTCGGCAGTTCGGGGCGGCGTTGTCGGCCGCGAAGGCGATTGTCCTTCCGGCTACGATCGGAGCGGTGGTGACGTCCATGGCCTGGACGTTGACGGTCACCTCGCAGGTGTAGGTGCCAATGTCGCCGGTGACAAGCGGCGTACCGACGCCGCCAGAGCCCTGTAGCCGCAGCAGTTCTCGCTGCAGGCGGGTGACGAACACTGGTAGGGCCATGTCACCGGTCGGGGTGACCCACAAGGTGAGGCTGACATTGAAGGCGTACACGGTGGGCATCCCCTGTTCGCGATTGCGGAGGATCCGGTCGATGTCAGGAGCAACGGCCCCGGCGCGGGTGGTGTGGACCCGAGATCGCTACAGGGGTCGGCTGGGGTGGTGAGTGGCTCGGGCCAGCGGTCATTTGGCCGCCAGCGCGACGACTAGCGAGGTGAATGCCAGGACCAGCAGGACAATGCCACCGAACAACGCGAACGGCCACCACTCTCGTCGCGGTGGTGCGGGTGCCCGTGCCAGCCGGCGCGGCACCTCGGGAACCGTGGGCGCGATCGGATCTTCAGGTCCGGGTGCCTGCCACGGTGGCGGCGGAGCTGAGCGGTAGGACATTTGCTGAGGACTCCTCGCAGAGGCGGGACCGGGAGCCGGGTCCGACCCGACTCCCGGCCGTTGAGCGGGCCCCGTGGCCCTCTGGCGCCAACCCAGGTACACAGGACGGCCGCTCGCCCGTTACGGTATGTGCACTTAGTTCAGTAAGTCAACGGGGAGGTTGAGTGAACGTAGTGCGCGTGATCTCATCGGGGCGCCAACCCAGGAGTGACATGCCCCGACGAATGACCTACCGCCAGATCGCTGATGACATCGCCGCGAGAATCGCCACTGGCGAGTACCCACCCGAGTCGAAGATTCCGTCGTACAGCCAACTGGCCGTCCTCTACAGCGTCTCCATCGCCACCGTGCAGCGCGCCCTGATGGTGCTTCACGCCAAGGGCGTCATCTACGGAGAGCCCGGCAGGGGCGTCTTCGTTAAAGGTCACGACTCATGAGGCGAATCGCGCGAACGGCACATTACGCCGACTCGTGCAACCCGCAAGTCGAGGTATGCCCGTGGGAGCGCGTCACTTCAGGGCGGATGTCGACTCGCCATCAAACCGGCGCAGGCCAGGCGAACGATGTGAGGTGACTTCGTGTTGCGCCATTTGCCCATACAGGCACTCCGACGAGGGTGCGGTTAACCCGTACCTAAACCCGGTCATCCGGCAGCAGGTCATCCCAGCAGACCCAACTGAAGGTTGTAGCGACATCAATCCGGCCACACCGCCGTCAACGGACGGCGGCCCGGGGCGTCCGACGACCTCGCCGACAAGTGGCGCGTCGATATCCGGCGGTGATCCGGTTGTGGGACAACGCCTGGCGATGCCGTCGGGGCGGCGCCGCTACCGTGGATCCGCGTACCAGATCTGTGGCGACAGCGAGTTGCAGAGCCACTGTTGAACGTTCGCTCCCGGCAGTCGGGACCCGCCCGCCACGTCCAGGCAGTGACCGCTGCCCTGGTTGACCAGGGTGTAGTAGCCGCGGCCCACGCCGACGACCCGCCAGTTCTGTCCCCGACTGGAGTCGCACGGGTACTGTGCGACGTTCGCTCCCGGCGCCGTCGATCCGCCGGTCACGCCGACGCACAGGCCGCTGTTTCGGCCTCGTAGTGTGAAGGTGCCGGACTGGCTCGCCCTGAACAGAAAGTCCTGAGGGCCCAGTCGATTGCAGGTCCACACCTGGATGTTGCCGCCCGGGCTCCGCGAGTCGGCGGAAACGTCCAGACAGTTGCCGCCGCCCACGCCGATCAGGCGGTACAGGGCGCCGGACCGTATGCCGTCGGCGGTGCCGCTACCCACGCTCGGTCCGGTCGCATAGTACGGCTTACAGACGCCGTCTGCGGCGTAGTTGGTGGCGATTTCCAGTAGTGCCGTGCCGCTGGCGGTGGGCAGCAGCGCGGAGCTGTAGTTCGGGCAGTAGTTGTTGAACGGGTTCGGCACCGCGACGGGCGCCGGGATCTCGTACCACGGCCCGGTGCCGTTCTCCGTGTTGAGGAACACCGCGTTGCCGTTCTCCGGTGCAACCGACCCGTCCGGCCGGCGCAGGATCTGCCCGACCAGGGCGATCCGGCCGTTGGGCGTGCCGTTGTCGATCCAGGTGATGCTCGGTGTGTGGGCGAAGTAGCGACCGGTGGCGGTACGGACGCGAGTGCCGGCGTTCGCCGGAACGCCCCAGCCGATGCCGTCGATGGAGGTCCGGTAGTACACGGCGCAGCCGTGGTTGGGGCCGCAGATCTCGTAGGTCATGTAGTAGGTGCGGTTCGGTAGCCGGCGGATCATGGCCATCCCCGGTCGTGCGCTCGGGTCCGCGAGTGCCACGACGTTCGTGGGCGTACTCCAATTCACCCCGTCCGAGGACACCGAACGCACCAGCGTCTGGCTGTGCCTGGGCTGTTGCGTCTCATCGGAGAAGATGCAGACGAGTTGCCCGTTGCTGGACATCGTCAGCTCCGGCTCCCACATTCCCCGGTCGTTGCCCGCCGTCGCCACGGTTGTCAGGTAGGACCAGGTGCGGCCGTGGTCGAAGCTCGCCGAGATGCGGGTCTGCATCCGCCTGTTCGGCGTGTCCGCGCCGACCGAACCGGCCCACAGAAGTGTGCCCGCGGGCAGTCGCCCCACGGGAGCGGGCAACTCGTAGATGCTCGCGCAGCACAGCCCCCGGCCGTTCGACGCGGCGGCGTCGGCGACCGTTCCGATCAGGGTGAAACTGGCTCCGTCGTCGCGGCTCTCGTAGATTGCGCCACGACCGTTGTTCCCGGCGAAGGTCACCACGCTGGCGATCACCCGTCCGTTGGCCGACCCGGAGTGCGCCAGCCGGATCGCTCGCGGGTACAGGCCGACACCGTCGCGCAGCAGCGGTGCGGGAACCACCTGAGAGGTCGGGCGGGCAGCGTCCGCGGCTTCGGGCTTCTTTCCGATCGCCGCTGCGGATGGCGGTCCCGCCGCGGACACGGCCGTCGGGGCGGCGACTGGCGCGACCAAGGCAAGCGGCCCCATGACCAGCAGGGCTGCCAGCAGAAGAACTCGCCGGACCTGGGCGCCCCGGCGCCCGCCACAATCTCGCATCACACCGCTCCTATTCACTAGATTTCGTCGTCCTCTGCGGATCGTTCGATGATCAGCGTGCCGCGCCGACCGGAGTCCCGGAGTGGGGCGGCTCGACCGGAGCATGGCCGGCGATGAGCTCGGCGGGTCGTAGCGTCGCGGGTCCCGCCTGGTGGCGGGACCCGTTCGCTGCCGCCGGCGGTCAGGTGGGGAGTGAGCCGCCCCAGTTGTCGGTGCCGAGGGTGCCGTTGTTGTCGTTGAAGAAGCGGTGTGCGAGGGTGCCGTTGGTGGTGCGG
>NZ_JBEYSU010000015.1:0-86724 GCF_040704235.1 Micromonospora sp. NPDC047707 | reverse complement strand
GCGGATCAGACCGGTCGACGGTGACCAGGAGAAGTTGGTCAACGTGCCACCGGTGTTGACCGCCGCGAAATGCTGCGAAGCCCCGTACACATACGCCTGCCCCGCCACGTCGGCGCCGCCACCGCCCGCGAGCAGCCGGGCGACATCGGCGCGCATGACGTTGAGGTCGATGAACGACGGGTCGATCTTGCCGGTGGTGCTGGTCTCGCGGTGCCCGCGGGCATAGCTGGCGTCACGGCCGAGGCGACGCAGCACGGCCGCGGTGGCCTTCAGGGAGTTGTTGTACTGCGCGGGGGTCATCCGCTGGTCGGTTGCCTGGTCGCCGCCGTAGTCGATCTCCCAGCCGACCAGCATGCCGTTGCCGTCCCCGGCGGGGATCGGCCCGCTGCCGCGGCTGGCGCCGGCGTGGTTGCACCTGCCGGCGGAGATGACGTGGAACACCCCGTTGTAGTCGACCAGCGCCTGGCAGAGCGGTCCCCGCAGGTCGGGGCGGCCGTTGATGCAGGTGTTCAGTGCCGGGTGCGGGTTGCTGGGGCTGGAGAACGCGGCTGTGTGGTGCCACAGCACGCCGATGGGGTTGAACGAGCCCGGTACCGCCCGGGCGCGCCAGTTGCCGTGCTCGACGACCGGGATGCCTTCGGCGCGCAGGACGTCGGCGAGCCAGGGGATGGTGGCCATCAGGACGCCTCCATCAGATCGGCGACACACTCGACGGAACGCGGCTTGGCCTGGGCCGGACGGGGGGCGAGGGCGACGGCGGCGACGACGACGACCGGCACGCCGAGCATTCTCCGACGGGAGAGCTGGGTGGATCTCGGGGTGGTCATGACACTCCTTGCTGGGACGAGAGGCGATGGGTGGGACCGGTGCGCGAAAGGTGGGCGAGGTCGGTCAGGTGGGGAGTGAGCCGCCCCAGTTGTCGGTGCCGAGGGTGCCGTTGTTGTCGTTGAAGAAGCGGTGTGCGAGGGTGCCGTTGGTGGTGCGGTAGAAGACGTGGTGTTGGCCGGGGGTGGACAGGCCGACGGGGTCGCCGGTGACGACGCCGGTGGCGCCCCAGTTGTCGATGCCGGGGTTTCTTCCGGGTAGCCAGAACCAGTGGGCGAGGTCGCCGTTGGCGCGGCGGCCCATGATGTGTTGCTGGTCGCGGTGGACGAAGGCGTGGGGGTTGCCGGTGAAGGTGCCGCCGGGCCAGGTGCCGCCGTTGAGGGTGCCGGAGGGGTCGTCGAAGAAGCGGTGTTGGAGGTTGCCGGCGGTGTTGCGGAAGAAGACGTGGTGTTGGTTGCCGGCGTAGGAGAAGCCGGTGGGGTCGGAGGCGACGCCGGAGGTGATGCCCCAGTTGTCGACTGAGGGGTTGATGCCGGGCCACCAGTACCAGTGGATGAGTGCGCCGGTGGCGGTGCGGGCGAAGATGTGTTGTTGGTTGCGGTGGACGAAGGCGTGGGGGTTGCCGACGAATGTGCCGCCGGGCCAGACTCCGCCGGCGATCTGGCGGGAGTTGAGGTCGTAGAAGCGGTGTTCGAGGTGGCCGTCGGGGTTGCGGAAGAAGACGTGCTGCTGGGCGCCGTAGGCGAATCCGGTCGGGTTGGACAGGACGCGTCCGGTGGTGTTCCAGTTGTCGCGGCCGGGTGTGGTCATGCCGGGGCCGTGCCACCAGTGCCGCAGGGTGTTGTCGGTGCCGCGGGCGAAGACGTGTTGTTGCCCGTTGTGGACGTAGCCGACTGTCTTGCCGGTCAGTTGTGCGCCTCCCCAGTCCGGGCGGATCAGACCGGTCGACGGTGACCAGGAGAAGTTGGTCAACGTGCCACCGGTGTTGACCGCCGCGAAATGCTGCGAAGCCCCGTACACATACGCCCGGCCGGCGACGGCGCCGCCGACGCTGGCCCGCGCCTCGGCCAGCAGCGACCGCGCCTTGGCCTCGTTCTGGTCGTACCGGTCGGGGAAGGCGGACCGTTGCACGCGCTGGGCGATCTGGCCGGCGGTGCAGGCCGGGCAGCGCCTGTCCTCGACCTGAGCACGGCTGAAGAACTGGGTGGAGGCGTACTCGACGTTGAGGATCTGCTCCCGAGTTCCCCAGCCCTGGCTCGGCCTCTGTTGGAAGACGCCGAGCGAGTCCTTGTCGCCGCATGGCAGGTTGTTCATGTGCGACTCGACCCATCCGGCTTCGAAGCCGGCCAGCATCACCCGGTCGGAGACGCCTCGGGACACACCGACCTGGTAGACGATGCGGATGACGTTAGGGTCGTGGTTGGGCGGGATGAACTGGCATTCGGCGGCTGCCGACGAGGCGACCACGACGGCCGCCGCGGTCGACGTGACCACCGCGGCCGCGAGCGCCGCGCCCAGTCGCCGGTAGATGCTTCGGGTACGCACGGGATGCTCCTCGATCTGTGAAGGCGGTACGCAGGGCAGGGGCGAGCGCGGCATCGACGGCCGGTGGCCGGTCGTGCCCGGGTCGTGGCAGGTTGTGGCAGGTCGTGGCAGGTCGTGGGGATCAGGGCAGTGGGGTGAGCGTGACGTCGTCGATCTGCACCCAGGTGCCCACGCCGGTGGCCCACAGGCCGGCGAACACCTGTAGCGTCGTGAGCGTGCCGACATCGGCGTCGACGGTGAGTCGTTGGTAGCTGGGCAATGGCCCGTAGCGGCGTTCGGCCACGATCCGGCCGGTGGTGGTGCGGACGCCGAAGTAGCCCGCGGTGGCATTTCCTGAGGTACGCAGCCATCCGGTGAGGCGGTAACGCCGGCCGGGCTGGACACTGACGTCCTGGAACACGTGGTGCCAACCGCCGGCCGCCCGAAGCCACGCGTTGTTGCCGCCCGAGTGCGCGAGGCCGAGGCCGCGGTCGACGCCCCCGGTGCCCCCGAGCCGCCAGGGTGCCCCGATGCCCGGCCCGCCCTGCAGTTCGAAACCCGGGTCAGCGACGAGGTTGCCGCCGCCGAGGCGGGTACGCATCAGGTAGACGTTGTAGGGGTCCCACTGGGACATCGTGAAGTAGAGATCCGGACCGGACGACCACGGATGGATGTAGGGCGCGTACAGGCCGGGGAAGCCTCCCGCGGTCGCGACCGTCTGCGCGGCCGACCACGGGCCGGTCGGAGCGGGTGCGTCGCGCAGCACGATCCCATGCCGGTTCTCGTCGAGATACATCATCAGCCACCGGCCGAGGTCGGTGCTGTAGTGGACGGAGAGCTCGCCGACCGGGCCCGGCACCAGCGTCGTCGCCGTCGCCCGATCGGGCGACCAGGTGGCGCCGGTCCAGTACCGCCACGCTGACGGGTCGAGCATGCCGCTCTCCGGCACGCGGGCCAGCCGTGCGGGGCCGAACCGCCCGTTGGGTGTGGCGAAGAGGTAGACGAAGCCGCCGGCGCGGGCGAAGGCGCCCATCTGGAAGCCGTCGCTGCCGGAGGGGTTGTTGAGCCACCGTGCGGTCGGGTGCTTCACCCAGGTTCGGCCGTTGTCGTCGGAGTAGGCGATGCCGGCGTGGTTGGTCTGCCACTGTCCGGGCGGGCCCCAGTGGCGTACGGACATGTAGTGCAGGTAGCTGCGGGCGCCCACCGCGACGCCGGCGGTGGGGATCACGGTGATCTCGTCGTGGTCGATCTTGCGGCAGGGCAGCAGCTCACCGGCGTGGCCGGGGACGTCCTCGACGACGCTGTCGAAGGTGAGCCCGTCCGCGAGTGTCCGATCGGTGCTGCGGGCCAGGATGTTGCATCGCCAGTCGAGGGTGGCCGGGTCGCCCACGCCGCCACCCGGCCCGGTCCAGCCCGCACCGAAGGTGTCACCGAAGGCCACCAGCACCTGCCCGGCGTTGTTGTCCCAGAGGATGCCGAGGTCGGTGGCCTTGATCTGGTGTCGGGTGTCGGTCCGGTTGATCGAGCCGGGCCCGGTGAGCTTGGCGACGCGGACGGCCGGGGAGGCCGTGACGGCGGGGGCCGGCCCCGCAGACGCGGCCGCGGGCTGCGCCGGGGCGGGATGCCATGCCGGTGCGGGGGCGGCACCGAGGGTGACGGTGAGGACGGCCGCTGTGGTGATCACCGTCGTGGATCCGCTGCGCATGGCTTCCTCCTCACTGCGCACCCGAACTTGCTGGACGCGACGGAGAAATCGATTGCCACGAGTTTGGGGACGACCATGATGTGTGTCAATGCCTGAGGGGGAAGTTTTCGGCTGGGGAGCTGGTGGCTGGATCCGGAAGGAACCTTCACTGTTTAGATCGAGATCGACAAGTATTGACATATGTCGAGATCGGGGGGTCTACTCGCCAGCAATCGATTTCTCCTGCTCGGGAAGACCCATCCGAAGGGACACCATGAGGCTCCGTACCCCCCGCTGGCTCGGCGCCGCCGCGGCCGCCCTGCTCGCCCTCACCACAGCCGCGGCAGCGATCGGTGCGCCGCCGGCGACGGCGCGCGGCGCCGTCGCCGCGCCGAGCGCCCTCGCGGTCGCCGACGACAAGGGGCCGATAGGCTGGGACGCCTACCGCCGGCTCGACCGGCTGCCCGAACTGGCGGCAGGCACCCGGACGCGGCAGTTCTCCAGCTTCGCCCGGGACGGCTCCAACGACGACGGGTTCGTCGGCACGTACTCGTGTCTGCGCCAGTCCGGCGGCTGCGTGATCGCCGAGGACCGCGGTCCTGGCGAGGTGCAGTCGATCTGGTTCACCCGCGACGGTGGCAACGTCAGCGCCACCGGCTGGATCCGCATCGAGCTCGACGGTGTCACGGTGGTCAACACCGGGCTGCAGAACCTGGTCAACGGCGGGCTCGGCAGCCCGTTCGTCTTTCCGCTGGTCAGTAACGCCGACCAGACGTCGGGTGGGGTCACCGTCAAGGTGCCGATGCCCTACCGCGAATCGATGCGGATCACCACCCAGAACAATCCGCTCTTCTACCACGTCACCTACCGCGAGTTCGCCGACGCGAACGGGTTCTCCCGGTTCAACCCGGCCGACCCGGCCAGCGACGTCGTCGCCAAGCTGCGCGCCGCCGGCACCCGTGACCCGAAGCCGGCCCAGCCCGGTGCCGCCACCGCGAGCACGACGGTCACCGTGCCCGCGGGCGGGCAGGCAACCCTCGCCACCCTCGCCGGGCCGCGGGCGGTCACCGCCCTGAGGTTGCGGGTGCCCGACGGCGCGGCGACCGCACCGAACCTGACCGGTCTCCGGCTGCGGCTCACCTTCGACGGCCGGACGACGGTGGACAGCCCGGTCGGGGAATTCTTCGGCAGCGGGCTCGGTGAACGCACCGTCCGCTCCCTGATGTTCGCCATGGACGCCGCACCCGCCGGTTGGTACAGCGCGTGGTGGCCGATGCCGTTCCGGTCCACCGCCACCCTCGCGCTCGCGAACACCACCGGCGCACCCATCAGCGGCGTCCAGGCGGAGGTCACCTCGGCGCCGGGCACCCAATGGACGGACTCGCTGGCCACCACCGGGGCGGCCGGCTACTTCACCACCCAGTCGCGCCGAGCCGAGACGGTCGGCGGTAGGGACTGGATCGTCGCCGACCAGGCCGGGCGGGGCCGGTTCGTGGGCGTGTCGCACACCATGCGCGGTCACATCCTCGGCGGCAACACCCGCAACTATCTGGAGGGCGACGAGCGGGTGTACGTCGACGGCTCCCCGACACCACAGATCTACGGCACCGGCGCCGAGGACTTCTACGAGTCCGGGTGGTACTTCAACCGGGGCGAGTACAGCGGCGTCTTCACCGGCAACCCCGCCCACCTCCTGCGTGGCGGCGGATGCGTCCACGAGTGCGACGCCGCCTACCGCCTGATGATCGGCGACGCCGTGTCGTACGCCACGGCACTGCGCTTCGGCATCGAGCACGGTCCGGCCAACGACATGCCCGCCAACTACGCCTCGACGGCGTTCCTCTACACCCAGCCCACCCCCGTGCTGAAGCGGACCGACACGCTGGTCACCGGCGACCCGGCCAGCCGCGCCGCGCACGCCTACAGCGACGGGCCCGCCACCCAGTCGGCACTCACCGCGCCGTTCGAGGGCGACGACGACAACGTCCCGGTGACCGGTCAGGTGCGTGCCACCACCGCCGCGATCAGCTTCCGGATCGCGATCGATCCGGCCAACGCGGGGGTACGGCTGCGCCGCCAGGGCGACCAGCTGAACGGCTACCAGCAGGCGGCCGTGTCGGTGGACGGCGCCGCGGCCGGCGTGTGGCTGCAGGCGCTGGGAAACCGGTCGCAGCGCTGGCTCGCCGACGATTTCGTCCTGCCCGCAGCGCTCACGGCGGGCCGATCGGCGCTCACCGTGACGCTGACACCGGTCGCCGGCGCGCCGGCCTGGACCGCCGCGCGTTACCTCGCCGACAGCATGGTGACGCCGTTCGCCGACACCACCGCTCCCGGCGCCCTGACCGGCCTGGCCCTGGCCGGCGGCCGGGTACACGCCCTCGGCCTGTCCTGGTCGGAGCCGTCCGACGATGTCGGCGTCGCCGGCTACCGGATCTACTCGTCCACCTCACCCGGCGTCGCGATCACCCCGGCCAACCTGGTCGGGACGGCACGCGCCACCGCCTTCCGGCACGGCCCGCTGCCGGCCAACCAAGCCCGCTACTACCGCGTCGTCGCCGTCGACGGCACCGGCAACGCCGGCTCGCCCTCGGCCGAGGTGTCGGCGACCACCCGCCCCCGCAACACCAGCGACGCCAACAACGACCGCCGCGACGACGCGGTCGTCTTCACCCGCGGCACCGCCGCCGACGTGTACACCTCGTTCTCCGACGGCGGCCGGTTCGTGCAGGACGGCTGGCTGTGGAACGGCTTCTTCGCCCCGGGCGGGGAGATCCCGCTCACCGGCGACGTCAACGGCGACGGGCGCGCCGACATCATCACGTTCACCCGCGGCGACCTGGCCGACGTCTACGTCGGGCTGTCGACCGGCTCCGGCTTCGCCGCCGGCGTCAAGTGGCACGACTGGTTCGCGGTCGGCGCGGAGATCCCGGCGGTCGGCGACGTCAACGGCGACGGCCTGGCCGACATCATCACCTTCACCCGTGGCGACAGCGCCGACGTCTACGTCGCCCTGTCAACCGGGAACGGATTCGGGCCTGGCATCAAATGGCACGACCACTTCGCGGTCGGCACCGAGATTCCCGCGGTCGGCGACTTCAACGGTGACGGACGCGACGACATCGTCACCTTCACCCGCGGCAGCCATGAGCAGGCCGACGTCTTCGTCTCCCTGTCCGACGGCACCCGCTTCACCGAGGACGGGTGGAAGTGGCACGACCACTTCGCCGTCGGTGCCGAGCTGCCCGCGGTCGGCGACGTCAACGGCGACGGACGCGACGACATCCTGGCCTTCACCCGCGGCACGGCCGCCGACGTGTTCGTCTCCCTGTCCGACGGCGGCCGGTTCGTGCAGGACAACTGGAAGTGGCACGACCGATTCGCCGTCGGCACCGAGGCGCCAGGCGTCGGCGACTTCAACGGAGACGGGCGGGCGGACATCGTGACGTTCACCCGCGGCACGGCGGCGGATGTGTTCGTGTCGCTCTCCGACGGCGGCCGGTTCGTGCAGAGTGGCTGGAAGTGGCACGACCACTTCGCGACTGGCACCGAGCTGCCCCGGCCCAGCGCGCTGTGATGCGCGGCGTCCGGATCCTGTCGGTGCTCCTGCTCGGGGCGGCGCTGGTGGCCGCCCCGGCGGGGCCCGCCGGGGCGGCCGACGAGCCGGTACGGGTGGAAGCGGAGTCCCTGTCGATCGTCGGTGCCACCGCACCGGTCGAGGTGCAGCCGAACTGCTGCGGCGTGGGCTGGTCCGGCGGCCGGCAGCTGTGGCTGCGCGGTGTGCGGGCCGGTGACTCGGTGACCGTCACCCTACCGCCGGTACCGGCCGGCCAGTACGACATCGGGGGAGTGCTCACCCGGGCTCCCGACTACGGCATCCTGCGCTTCGCCGTTGACGGGGTGGCAATCGGCCAGCTCTTCGACGGCTACGCGCCCACCGTCCGGCGCGCCGCGGCGGTGCCCCTGGGCTCGGCGGCGCTCACGGCCGGCGGCCACCGGTTGACGGTGACGGTGACCGGTCGCTCCGCGTCCTCGGTCGGATTCCTCGCCGGCCTCGACACGGTGACCCTGCGTCGCGTCGGGCCGCTCGCGACCGTGACCACCACGCCCTACGAGACGATCGGCGAGACGCCGACGCGGGGTGCGCTGACCCGGGTCTACGACCCGAGCGTGGGCGAGCCGGTGAACTGGTACCACAACGACCACACGATCGTGAAGAACGAGCAGACCGGCGGGTGGCACGTGTTCGCCATCACCCACCCCGAGCCGGGCGCGCCGCTCGACGAGAAACTCTTCGGCCATGCCACGGCGCCCACTCCGACCGGGCCATGGACCAAACAGCCTCCGGCGCTGGCCGCCAACCGCGGGGCGGGCGAGCACTGGATCTGGGCGCCCCACGTCGTCCATCACAACGGCGTCTACTACATGTTCTACGCGGCCGGGAATCCGGACTTCGCCAACTACCGCATCCACCTGGCCACCTCGACCGACCTGTTCACCTGGACCCGCAGCCCGGCCAACCCGCTGTTCACCGACGGCTGGGAGGGCCGCGACCCGATGGTGACCCGGGTGGGGGACCGCTGGGTCATGTACTACACGGCGACGTCGAGCCCGACCGGCGGCAACCACGTCGTCGCCTACCGGACCAGCACCGACCTGCGGACGTGGAGCGCCCGCGCGATCGCCTACTCGTCGCCGTTCACCGGGCGGGCCGGCGGGCAGACGGAATCGCCGTTCGTCGTGCGCCGCGGCGACTGGTACTACCTCTTCGTCTGCTGCGACGGGACGGACTACGGCGCGGCCTACCGGCGTACGGCCGTCTATCGCAGCCCCGACCCGCTGCGTTTCGACGGTGCCGAGAAGGTGGGTGTGCTGGACGCACACGCGGCCGAGGTGGTGGTGGACGGCCCGAACTGGTACCTCAGCCACGCCGGTTGGGGCCAGGGCGGGCTGTGGCTGGCACCGCTGACCTGGTCGACCGGGGTCGTCGCTCGCGGCTACACGGTGAGCACCGGCTTCCTGCGTGCGGACGTACGGACCTGGCCCCACGCCCGCATCGCGTCGCTGGCGGTCGACCCGATGGGCGGCGGCGCCTACCGCCCCGCGCTCGACTCGTCGCACCGCGGCACGACACCGTACCTGGCGGTGGGTCGCTTCGACGTGACCGACCGGGCGGGCGCACCATCCCGGATCGACGTGTCCGCCGATGGATCCCGGATCGACCTGGTGGGTATCCCGTTCGGCGACGAGCCGGTCACCGCCGACTGGCTGCTGACGTTGGCACCCCGCTGGACTGGCCCGGCGTTGCAGAGCGACATCACCTGGTCGGTCAACGGCTCGCCGACAGCGGCAGTGTGGGAGGTCGCTCTCAACGTCGACGGCGCGCTGCCGGCGGTCGGCGATCCGGTCATGGAGGGACGGCCCACCGGTGACGTGACCGGGATGCAGCCCTGGACGATGACCACGGGCCCTGACATCTCCGTGGTCGCCGTCCACCGCTGGGCCTCCGCCTGGCGCGGCGACAACACCTGGTACGACGCCGGCCACGCGATGGTGGCCTGGCAGCCGTTGTGGCGCCCGGGCGGCACCGCGTGGGCACCTGGCCGCTATCCCGGTGGCACCTGGCGCTTTGTCGCGAGCGGCGCGCGCCGCGACGTCGGGTTCGCCGATGCGGCCTACGCCGCGATCAATGCGATCCCGTGACGCCGTCCTGGGCTGTCAGGGGGCTCCCGCCCCTTGACAGCCCAATGATGGTCTTCTACGTTCCAGAGAAATCGATTTCCCGCTCTGACGCCCGGAGGCCCGCATGAGCGACCAGGTGCTCGTCACCATGGTCGATGTCGCCAAACGGTTCGGCGGCGTGGTCGCCCTCGACGGCGTCGACTTCGCCGTCCGGGCCGGTGAGGTGCACGCACTCCTCGGGGAGAACGGCGCCGGGAAGTCCACCCTGATCAACATTTTGTCCGGCGTCATCACCGACTACGAGGGAGAGGTCGCGGTGGACGGCTTACCGGTCCGCTTCGCCGGGCCGGCCGGGGCGCAGGCGGCCGGCATCGCGACCATCCACCAGGAACTCGATCTCGTGCCCGCGCTGTCCGTGGCCGAGAACCTGATGCTGGGCCGGGAACCACGCACGCCGCTGCGGACGGTCGACCGGCGCGCGATGCTCGGCACCGCCGAGGAACAACTGGGACAGCTGGGCGCCGACGTGGACCCACGCTTACCGGTGGGCTCGTTACGGGTCGGTGAGCAGCAACTGGTCGAGATCGCCAAGGCGCTCTCGCTGAATGCCCGGGTGCTCGTCATGGACGAGCCGACGGCCGCCCTCGCCGACGCGGAGGTGCGACGGCTCATCACCACCATCACCGGTTTGCGTGAGCGGGGCGTCGGCATCGTCTACATCTCACACCGGATGGAGGAGATCGAGGTGGTCGCCGACCGCGCGACGGTCCTGCGCAACGGAACCGTCGCCGGCACCGTCCGTCTAGGACGTGCGAGCCGGCAGCAGATCATCACCATGATGGTCGGCCGGTCGGTCGAGTCGCTCTTCGACACCGATGCCCGCTCCGACCACGGCGTAGCCGGTAGCCGCGCCGACGCCGACGCCGCAGACCTGGCGGACGGCGACTCCGACGCCGGCGATGACGAAGCACGCGTGCCTCTCCTCGAGATCGACAATCTCGCCGTGCGGCCCAAGGTCGTCCGGCCGCGCCGCGCGGAGCCGGCCGGCGTCAACCTGACCGTGCGGTCCGGTGAGATCGTCGGCCTGGCCGGTCTGATGGGGGCCGGTCGCACCGAGCTGCTGGAGACCCTCTTCGGCGCGGGACCGGCGGGCCGGCGCACCGGTGGCGTCCGGCTGGCCGGCCGCCCCTATTCCCCGCGCCACCCTCGCGCCGCGCTGCGTGCCGGCGTCGGCTTCGTTCCCGAGGACCGGCGGCGCTCGGCGCTCGTACTTGACCATCCGGTCGGCCGCAGCATCGTGCTGACCGCTCTCGGGCGGCTGACGACGGCCGGATTCGTCCGCCGGCAGCGGGAGCGGTCCGCGATCCGGCAGAAGATCGCCGAGCTGGCGATCAAGACTCCCTCGGCCGCGGCACCGGTCGGCGCCCTGTCCGGGGGCAACCAGCAGAAGGTCATCTTCGCCCGGCAACTGCTCGCCCAGCCGCGGCTGTTACTGCTGGACGAGCCGACCCGCGGCGTCGACATCGGCGCGAAGGCCGAGATCTACCGGCTGCTCCGCCGGCTCGCCGACGACGGCTTGGGGATCCTGGTCGCCTCGTCGGAACTGCCCGAGCTGCTCGGCGTCTGTGACCGGGTCGTGGTGCTGCGGCGCGGCCGGACCGTAGCCGACCTCGACGTGTCCGACTGCACGGGCGAAGACATCCTCGCGGCGGCGATGGGCGGCACCGCCGCCGGAAGGGACGACCGATGACCGGGACCCGCGTACCGCCACCGGAGCCCGCTGTGAGCGAGGCACCGCCCGCGGCCGGCACGGTCGGTCGGGGCGGCGCCGCCGGCAGGTGGATCCGCCGCCCGCGCAGCCGGCGGGAACTCGTCGACCGTCTCTTCGCCGTGCAGAGTCTGTTCGCGCTGCTCGTCGTGTTCGTCGTCGCCATCGTCGCCTCGCCCAGCCGGAACGGCGAGATCCTGTTCCTGTCCGCCGGGAACCTCGGCAACATCGTGCGGGCGGTGTCGGAGATCGGCATCATCGCCGTCGGCATGACCTTCGTCATCCTGCTCGGCGGCATCGACCTGTCGGTCGGCGCCATTCTCGGCCTGTCGGCCGTGGGCGCCGCGACGCTCATGGTCGACGAGGGCCTCGGCATCCTTCCTGCGGTCGCCGCGGTCCTCTTGATCGGTGCGCTGTTCGGCGCGGTGCAGGGCTACGCGACCGCCCGCCTCGGTATCCAGTCGTTCATCGTCACGCTCGCCGGCCTCCAGGTCGCCCGTGGCCTCGCGCGAATCTGGTCCGGGGGACTCGGCATCCCGATCGCCTACGGCGACGGGCCCCAGGAGGCCCCGCCCGCCTTCGAGATCCTCAACGGCTCCATCAACGGGGTGATCCCCGTGCCGGCCGTGCTGTTCATCGCCATCGGCGTGGCCGCGATCGTCGTGCTGCGGACGACCGCGTTCGCCCGGCACGTCTACGCGATCGGCGGCAACGAGAAGGCGGCCCGCCTCTCGGGTGTTCCGGTCACCCGGGTCAAGGTCGCCGTGTTCGCCATCGCCGGCCTCCTGGCGGCGGTGGCCGGCGTCATCCACGCGGGACAGCTCAACCAGGGCAGTCCCAACGACGGCGCCGGATACGAGTTGGACGCGATCGCCGCGGTGGTGATCGGCGGCACCAGCCTGGCCGGCGGCACCGGCTCGATGGGCGGAACGCTCGCCGGCGCGCTGCTACTCGGCATCCTCAACAACATCCTCGCGCTCAACAACATCGACGCCAACGTGCAACTGCTGATCAAAGGACTGGTGATCGTGGCCGCGGCTGCCCTGCAGAAGCTGCGGCCCAGCATCGCCTGATTGACTCGACACCGAGGAGCTCACCCATGCGAACCCATGCCGCTCTGCTCGCACTGCTCGCCACCGGCGCGCTCGTCGTCTCCACGGCGTGCAGCGTCGAGAAGGCGTCCGACAAGGCTGGCAACGACGCCGCCGGAAACTGCGGCGCCGGCCGGGATTTCCTGATCGGCATGTCGCAGGCCAACAACGGCGAGCCCTACCGGCAGGTGATGAACAACGACGTCGAGACGGCGGCGAGGTCGGTCCCCGGATTCCAGGTCGTGGTCTCCGACGCGGCGCAGGACAACAGCAAGCAGGTCGCCGACGTCGAGAACTTCCTGACCCAGAAGATCGACCTGCTGATCATCTCGCCGAACGAGGCCAGGCCGCTGACCGCGGTGGTCGAGAAGGCGTACCAGCAAGGGATCCCGGTCATCGTGCTGGACCGCAAGGTCGAGGGCGACGCGTACACCGCGTTCATCGGTGGTGACAACGTTGCGATCGGCAAGGCGGCCGGCGAGTTCTACGCCGAGACGCTGCTGCCCCAGGGCGGCAAGGTGATCGAGATCGCGGGTCTGCCCGGCTCGACGCCCGCCGCCGAGCGGGCGAGGGGCTTCCGCGACGGCATCGCGAGCAACCCGACGATCCAGATCGTCGCCTCGCAGCCGGGCGACTGGCTGCGCGAGAAGGGCCAGTCGGTGGCAGACGCCCTGCTCAAGACCCATCCCGACGTCGCCGCGATCTACGCGCACAACGACCCGATGGCCGAAGGCGCCTACCTGGCGGCCAAGGCGGCCGGAGTCGAGACGAAGATCAAGTTCACCGGAATCGACGCGCTGCCGGTGCCGTCCGGCGGCATCAAGGCGGTCGAACAGGGCCGGCTCGCCGCCACCTTCCAGTACCCGACCGGCGGCCGGGAGGCCATCGACCTCGCGAAGAAGATCCTGGTCGACTGCAGTAAGGACGTTCCTCGGACGACCACTCTCGAAACCATGCAGATCACCAGGGACAACGCGGCCGAGGCGTACGCCAAGCTCGGTGGCGCCTGAGTTCGGCACCCGGACCGAGGCGGCGTCGACCGAGGTTGTCCCCGGCCGGTCCCTGTTCGGTGCGGCGGGGATCGGCCGGTGCCACCGGCGCAGCCCTGGTGAAGACGGAACGGACAGTGGCGGGAGAGCGGACGTGAAGCAGAAGGCGGTTGCCGACAGCGCCGCCGGTGTGGCGACGCCGGCCGTGATCGGCGTGGACATCGGCACCTCCAGCAGCAAGGGCGTCCTCGTCGACCTGGACGGACGGCTCATCCGCTCGCGCACGCTCGAGCACCGCGTCGACCGCCCGCGTCCCGGATGGGTCGAGATGGACGGCCGCATCTGGTGGCAGGAGTTCGTCGCCATCGTTCGGGATCTGCTGGCTCCCGCCGACGTGCGGGTCCTGGCCGTCGGAGTCAGCGGTATGGGCCCGTGTGTTCTGCTCACGGACAGCGCCGGCACACCATTGCGTCCCGCCATCCTGTACGGCGTCGACACCCGTGCCACCGCCCAGATCGCGCGACTCAACGAGCGGTTCGGGGCGTACGAGATCATGCGCCGGTGCGGCTCGGCGCTGTCCACCCAGGCGGCCGGGCCAAAGATCGCCTGGGTCGCCGACGTCGAGCCGGACGTGTTCTCCCGAGCCCGCCGCCTCTTCATGCCCAGCTCGTGGCTCGCCTACCAGCTCACCGGCCGGTACCTGCTCGACCATCACTCCGCCAGCCAGTGCACCCCGCTGTATGACGGCGAGGTCCAGGACTGGTGGCGGCCCTGGGCGGATGAGATCGTCGGCGACCTGGTCCTGCCACCGCTGCAGTGGCCGGGTGACATCGCGGGCGCCGTGACGCCGGAGGCCGCGGCGGTGACCGGGCTTGACGCGGGAACACCCGTCATCACCGGAACCATCGACGCGTGGGCGGAGGCGATCAGCGCCGGGGCGCACGGCATGGGCGACCTGATGCTCATGTACGGCACGACGATGTTCCTGGTGCACACGGCTCCGTACCGGTTGACGAGTCCATCGCTGTGGGGCACGGTGGGTGCCCTGCCCGGCACCCGCAACCTGGCCGGTGGCATGGCGACCTCCGGCGCGATCACCGGATGGCTGCGTGACCTGTTCACCGCCGCTGACTACCCCGAGCTGCTGCGCCTGGCCGAACGCTCCGGTCCCGGCGCCCGAGGACTACTGATGCTGCCGTTCTTCGCCGGCGAGCGCACACCCATCCTCGATCCGGACGCCCGTGGGGTCATTGCCGGACTGACCCTGTCGCACGATCGCGGCGACCTCTACCGGGCGGCTCTGGAGGCGACCGGGCTGGGCGTGCGACACAACATTGACGCGATGGAGCAGGCCGGTGGAGACATCCGCCGGATCGTCGCCGTCGGCGGCGGTACGCAGGGCCGTCTCTGGACACAGATCGTGTCGGACATCATCGGGCGACCGCAGCACATCCCGGCGCAGACCATCGGAGCCAGCTACGGTGCCGCGTTCCTGGCCGCACGCAGCGTGCACGACGTCTCGATCGAGGTGTGGAACCCGATCAGGGAGATTCGCGAGCCGCGTCGCAAGCTCGCCGCGGACTACGACGAGCTGTACGAGCTGTACCGCGATCTGTACGCCGGCTCCCAGCGCGTCGTCCGAGCTCTGGCCGGGCGACAGAGGCGCCTGCTGACCGACGCGTCCATACCGCAGATCCAGCCCGCCGAGGGAGCCGCCACGTGACCAGCTACACCCTGCCCCAGCTGACCCGACCACCTGCCGCCGCCCCCCGCACCGTATACACGGTGGCCAGCGGCGATCTGCGGTGGGCCGCCAACGTCACCGGCTGGCCGACTCAGCGACAGCTCGAGGCCGACCTCACCGCCGCGATCACCGCACTCGGCTGGCGGGTGCAGCGCGGCCACCAGGTCGACAAGGCCGCCAGCCACGGATTCATCGACAGCCAGCGGGCAGGAATCGAGGTGTTCAAGACGATTCCGGTCGACGCTCCGCTCATCGTGGTGGAGGCGGTTTGGCAGTACAGCCACCACGTCCTGGCCGGGCTGCGCGCTCACCGCGGGCCGATCCTGCTGGTGGCGAACTGGAGCGGGCAGTACCCCGGCCTGGTCGGCCTGCTCAACCTCGCCGGCAGCCTGACCAAGGCGGGGGTGCGGTACTCCGCGTTGTGGAGTGCGGACTTCACCGACGAGTGGGCACGCGAAGGCCTGATGGCGTGGCTGGCCACCGGGGAAGTGGTGCACGACCAGAGCCACGTGCGGGACCTGCCGGCGCTGCCTCCCGGTCCCGAGGTCGAACTCGGTGTGGCGCTCGCCCGGCAGCTCCGCACCGAGCGGGCGATCATCGGCGTCTTCGACGAAGGCTGCATGGGCATGTACAACGCCATCATCGACGACGAACTGCTCAACCCGCTCGGCATCTACAAGGAGCGACTCTCACAGAGCGCGTTGGTGGCGGAGATGTCACAGGTGTCGGACGAGGACGCGCAGGCGGTGCGGGTCTGGCTGGACGGCGCCGGCATGACCTTCCACACCGGCACCGACGAAGCCACCGAGCTGACCGATGCGCAACTGCTCAGCCAGTTCAAGATGTACATCGCCGCGCTGCGCATCGCCGACGACTTCGGTCTGGACGCGGTGGGCATCCAGTACCAGCAAGGCCTCAAGGACACCGTCCCGGCCAGCGATCTGGCCGAAGGGCTGATGAACAACGTACTGCGCCCGCCGGTCACGAGCCGGGGAGGAACACGCGAGCTGTATCCGGGAGCGGCCCTGCCTCACTTCAACGAGGCGGACGAGGGCGTCGCCGTCGACTCGCTGATCACCAACCGGATCTGGACCGCGATGGGCCTCGACCCGGCAACGACCCTGCATGACATCCGCTGGGGAGAGCAGTACGGGACAGACTTCGTCTGGGTTTTCGAGATCTCCGGCTCGGTGCCCGCGGCCCACAACGGCGGTTACCACCGCTCGTACAGCGTGCGTCAACCGTCGATGTACTTCCCGCTCGGTGGAGGAACTCTCAGCGGCGTGTCGAAGCCGGGTGAGATCGTCTGGTCCCGCGTGTTCATCATGGACGGTGTGCTGCACGTGGACCTGGGTCGTGGCACTGTGGTCGACCTACCGGCGGCGGAGACCGAGCGCCGGCTCAAGGCCACCACGCCGCAGTGGCCCATCATGAACGCGGTGCTGCACGGGGTGGACCGGGACCAGCTGATGGCCCGGCACAAGGCCAACCACGTCAACGTGGTCTACGCCCCGGATGCCGCCACCGCGGATCGGGCGTTGCGAGTCAAGGCCGCGCTCTTCGCCGAACTCGGCGTGAAGGTGTATCTGTGCGGCAAGGTCAATCTTTGACGCGGTGGCGCCGCTACGCTGGAGGCGCTTCGGATGGCCCGGTCGAGCTCTCGCGCACCTGAAGTCCGGTGTGCAGCGTGACGGTCGAGGGTGCCTTCGCCGCGTTGGCGATGCGCTCGGTGAGCAGCATGGCCGCCGTCCGCCCCAGGTCATAGGTGGGCTGCGAAACGGTGCTGAGCGACGGTTTCACCAGGTGTGCCCATGGGATGTCGTCGAATCCGATCACGCCGCATGCGGCGGGGACAGCTATCCCGCGATCGACCAGGCACTCGACGGCGCCCACGGTCATCAGGTTGTTGGTGGCGAAGATCGCGTCCGGAGGCTCGGTCGCCGCCAGCAGAGACGCCATCGCCTGGTAGCCGCCCTCCTCCCGGAAGTCGGCGAAGCGGATCAGGTCGTCCTTCACCGGAACACCTCGCGACCTCAGGGCCCGCTGATACCCCCGCAGCCGCTGGGTGGCGGTCGAGATCCGGCGGGGGCCGGTGATGCAGGCGACCCGGCGATAGCCGTTGTCGAGCAGGTGGGCGGTGGCCAACTCCGCGCCGTGGGTGTTGTCGACGAGCACGGTGTCCACGGCCGCTCCGCGCGGTTGCCGGTCGATCGCCACCACAGGGATGCCGGCCTTCACCAGCCGAGTGATGCCGGTCGGGCGGCCGGACGACGAGATGATGACGCCGGCCATGCGCTCGGCAAGGGCAGCGGCGACGTAGCGCGACTCCTTCTCCGGATCCTCGTCACTGTTGCACAGGACCACGGAGAAGCCGGCGCCCTGGGCAACGTCCTCGACCCCTCGGACCATGGACGTGAAGAACGGATTGCCGATGTCGGAGATGATCACCGCCCAGAGGCTGGTCCGGCTACGGCGCAGGCTCCGGGCGACGGCGTTGGGCCGGTAGTCAAGCTCCCGCATGGCCTGGCGAACGCGGTCGGCCATGTCCGAATCGACGGATGTCCGGCCGTTCAACACGCGTGACACGGTCGCGGGAGAGACCCGAGCCTGCTGGGCCACGTCGTAGATCGTCGTCATACGGCTCCGTCCATCGCTTCAGCAGCCCCATCCTCCTGGGTGCTGGGAGCGTTCACATCTCCAGCTCCCGAGGCGTGCACCATGTGGCTAGGGGATGAAGGGCAATCCTACACGGACTGGCAATCGATTTCTGTAAAGCTGCTCACGATGTGGTATCCGCCCGCGGTCAGCGCGTAGCAGCCGGCCATCATGGGCGACAGGCCAGGGGGCAGACTCGGAGCAAACGCCACCGATCGGAACATGACGGGCAAGTATTGACACAGACTCGGGCCCGAAGTTGTACTTGAGGGGCAATCGATTTCTCCTCATGTTCGGGGGCCGCCTTGGTGCCGATTTCCGGTGAGCTGACCCACCTCGGCGCTGGGTACACAAGCACCCCCGAGTCCCATGAGGGTCGTCGCCATTTCGTGATACCGACTGCGGGAGCGCATGCGGTGCTGGTCGATATCGCGTCGAGCCATGCCGGCGGCACCTTCCGGTGCACAGGCTGCGGTGATACCGAGGCGGACTTCCGGGACCTGGAAATCGTCGCTCGCGCCGGCGCGCATGCCGCCGCCTGCGGGCGGGGCACGGTTACCGCGGCCCTGGACGCCGAAGTTGCCGCGGTGCGTACCGAACTGCACCGCGCGGCGCCCGTCGCATCCCGGTACTCGCAGATGGCCGGACTACTGCTCGGCGCCGGCCTGGCGGTCCTCGCAGTCGCGGGGACGCTCGGGCACCTGTCTCGGCCGGCGGTGATCAGTGGCGCGGCCACGGTCGCCGTGGTGCTGACCGCGATGACCCTGCTGATGCTGACGTCGCGGCTGCGCCCCAACGCTGATCACGGGTTTATGGTCTACGCGAACGCCGACGACGCCCAGACCGTGCTCGCCCGCGTCGCCGGCGGCGACGCCGACTGCGTCGCACAGACGACCCCCATGACCCGGGCCCGCGAGCTGCGGTGGCTCTCCCGCAGCCTCCGCGCGAAGTCGCAGACCATCAACTGGGCGGTGCCGCTGCTGCTCACCGGCTACGTGGGGGCCGCGGTCACCACGGCCCTCGTGATCCGGTGGGGCTGAGGCGCAACCGCGACGCCGCTGATGACCACGCAGGGCTGACCGGCGACCGAACCGCGGCTGTCGAAGGGCGCGTCGCCCACGGCGCAGAATGTCGCCGGGGGGATTGCTATGCAACGAGTTGCATAGCAGGATCGCCGGTGTGGCACTGGAACACGCGATTCTCGTCTCGCTGCTGGAGCAGCCCGGGTCCGGCTACGAGCTGGCCCGGCGGTTCGAGCGCTCCATCGGCCGGTTCTGGACGGCTACCCACCAGCAGATCTACCGCGTCCTCAGGCGGATGGAGACCGACGGCTGGGTCACCGCCGAGGAGATCGGCCAGGATGGGCGCCCCGACAAGAGGCGCTACTCCGTGACCGCGGCTGGCCGGAGGGTGCTCGCGAGCTGGCTGCGGGAACCCGTCCAGCCAGAGACGGTCCGCCACGAACTGGCCGTGAAGATCCGCGGCGCAGCGTTCGACGACGATGCCGGCCGGGCTGCACTGATCGTCGAGGTCGAGCGGTACCGCGCCGACCACGAAGCCACCCTCAACCGCTACGTGGCCGGCGAGCGGCGTGACTTTCTCGACTCCGGTGAGCTCGACGCAGGCCAGCGGTTGCGGCACGTCGTGCTCCGGGGTGGCGTCGCGTACGAGCGGATGGTCCTCGACTGGCTCGACGACGTCCTCGAAACCCTCCACGGCCTCGGCCGCTGACTCCCCAGGAAGGCAATGCCACCATGGCGAACTCGTTGTTGCTGAACCCGCGCACCTACGACCCCGCACACCTCGACGACGAGACGCGCAGGCTGCTCCGCGCCACTGTCGACTTCTTCGAGAACCGCGGCAAGAAGGCACTGGTCGACAGCTACAACGACCGGGTCTGGTACGGCGACTTCCTGGACTTCGTCGCGAAGGAGGGCCTGTTCGCGACGTTCCTGACGCCGGCAGCCGATGGTGGCGGGGCCGAGGGCAGACGCTGGGACACCGCGCGCAACGCAGCGCTCAGCGAGATCCTCGGCTTCTACGGTCTCGGCTACTGGTACACCTGGCAGGTGACCGTCCTGGGTCTCGGGCCGGTGTGGCAGAGCGCGAACCTGACCGCCCGCGCCAACGCGGCCCAGCTACTCGCCGACGGTCACGTCATGGCGTTCGGCCTGTCCGAGCGCAGCCACGGCGCCGACATCTACTCCACCGACATGATCCTCACTCCCGACGGCGCGGACGGATACCGGGCCAACGGCGGCAAGTACTACATCGGCAACGGCAACGTCGCCGGCCTTGTCTCCGTCTTCGGCCGCCGCGCCGACATCGAGGGGCCCGACGGCTACGTCTTCTTCGCCGCGGACAGCCGCCACCCCGCCTACCGCCTGGTCAAGAACGTCGTGAACGGGCAGATGTACGTCAGCGAGTTCCGACTCGAGGACTACCCGGTACACGGCGAGGACGTGCTGCACACGGGCAAGGCCGCGTTCGACGCCGCGCTCAACACCGTCAACGTCGGCAAGTTCAACCTTTGCACCGCTTCCATCGGCATCTGTGAGCACGCGATGTACGAGGCGGTCACCCACGCGCACCGGCGGGTGCTCTACGGCAAGCAGGTCACCGACTTCCCGCACGTGCGGCGCGAGCTCACCGACGCGTACGCCCGGCTGGTCGCGATGAAGTTGTTCAGCGACCGTGCCACCGACTACTTCCGGTCGGCGGGCCCTGACGACCGGCGGTACCTGCTGTTCAACCCGATGACCAAGATGAAGGTCACCACCGAGGGCGAGCGGGTGATCGACCTGCTGTGGGATGTGATCGCCGCGAAGGGTTTCGAGGCGGACACCTACTTCGACAAGGCCGCCAAGGACATCCGTGGCCTGCCGAAGCTTGAGGGCACCGTGCACGTCAACCTCGCCCTGATCCTGAAGTTCATGCCGAACTACCTGTTCCAACCGGCCGACTTCGCGCCGGTACCCACCCGTCAGGACCCCGCCGACGACGAGTTCCTGTTCCGGCAGGGGCCGGCCCGCGGCCTCGGGGCGATCCGGTTCCACGATTGGCGCGGCGCGTACGACACGTACGCCGACATCCCGAACGTGGCGGTGCTCCGGGAACAGGCCGACGGACTCTGCGCACTGCTGCGTGCCCACGCCCCGGACGAGGATCAGCAGCGCGACCTGGACTTCCTGCTCACCCTCGGTCAGCTCTTCGCGCTGGTCGTCTACGGTCAGCTGATCCTGGAGCAGGCCGAGCTGACCGCCCTGGATCGGCACCTGCTCGATGAGATCTTCGCGGTACTCGTCGGGGACTTCTCCGCCTACGCGACGGAGCTGTACGGCAAGGCGGCCACCACCGACGCGCAGGCCGCCTGGGCCGTGGCGCACCTGCGCCGCCCGGTTCCGGACGCGTCCCGCACCGCCGCCGTCTGGGCGCAGGTCGAGGCGCTCGCAGGCGCGTACGAGATGCAGCCGTAGGAGGCGGTCGGCCTGATCGAGCGCTGCGGGCGGCCGGGGAACGTCCCGGCCGCCCGCGGTTGCCCCGCCGGTATCGGCCATCCCGGCAGCGCGGAGGCGAGGACGCCCGGTCGAGCGGTATGGCGCACCGAACGAAGTCGTCAGGAAACCGGGGCAGCGGCTGTTGTGGTGCGGTACTGATGCCGGCGTCGCTGTCGTGACCATCAACGTATGTGGCGCCGGGTCGGACGCCGGTGATCAGGTGTGCAGCAGACGGCGGACCTCGCCGAGGGCGAGGGGTATGAGGTCCTAGCGGTCGTCCTGTCAGCGCTCGGGCGCGGTCCTCGGCGGTGCCGCTCAGCGGGCCTTCTTCGTCGCCCGCTTGCGGGGCGGCGTCAACAGGTCGGCTATTCCCGCGATCGCGGACGGCACCAGGCGGTAGTAGGCCCAGACGCCGCGCTTCTCGCGCTCGAGCAGGCCGGCCTCGGTGAGGATCCGAAGGTGGTGACTCACGGTCGGCTGGGACAGGTCGAGCGGCGCGGTGAGGTCACTCACCGACGCCTCGCCCTCCGGGGCGGACTGGATCAGACTGAGCAGTCGTAGTCGGGCCGGATCGGCGACCGCCTTCAGCACTCCCGCGAGCCGCTCGGCGTCGGCACGCTTGATCGGCTCGCCGGCAAGCGGCGAGACAGCAGGCATATCAGTTTTCACAGATCCCACGCCTTCCATCGTCGCACCAACACCAGGATCGGCCGCGTGAATCAAGACGCTGTCACCGTCCGTTCGCGGGAAGGGAACAGTTGACCTGTCCCGGGCCGGTGAGCGACCGGATCAGCGAGTGCGGCCCCCGCCCGACGGGTGACCGACGTCCTTCGTCACTCACGCCTGCTGGGCCAGGCGGGGCCAGGGGTAGCCGTTGGCGGCGGCTTCGGCGAGGGATTCGAGGACGGCGGTCCGCCAGTCCTCGCGAGGGGTGTAGCCGAGTCTGCGGGCGGCGTGGTCGGTCGGGCAGAGCCAGTTCTCGGAGACGTGCACCAGAGATCGGGTCAGGAAGGGGGAGGAGCTGCAGCTTCTCCATCAGCCAGGCGAAGGCGTAGCCGGCGGCGTACGGGACGCTGAACCAGGGACGAGGGGAGTCGGTCTCATCGGCGATGAACTCGATGACCTCGCGGGCGGTGGGCAACGTCGGTCCGCAGATGTTGAACGATTCGTAGTCGTCGAGCCCGTCGGCGGTCGCGGCCAGTGCGAACGCCTCGCCCAGGTCGCTGCCGCCGACGAGCGCGAGGCGGGCGCGGCCACCGGCGAGCCAGGGCACCAGGCGGGTGCGCAGCCGGGGTACGAGCGCGGGCACCATGCCGAGGGTGTTGCCGGCGCCGACGAAGTGCCCGAGGCGCATGGTGATCATCTGGGTGCCGCGGTCGCTGTGCCGGCGCATGTGGTCGTCGAGGTCGATGAGCCGGTCGAGATGGGGCCAGAAGCCGGTACGGCGGGTCTGGGCAAAATCGTCGATCGGTCCGCCGTTGACGGGGCGGGCGGCGATCGCGACCGTGCTGGTCTGGATGAAGCGCCGGACGCCGCGGTCGATCGCCTGGTCGATGAGGTCCCGGTTGGGTTCGAAGAACTGGCGGCGCTCGAGCTCGGCGTGGCCCCAGAAGGCGCCCCAGGTGCCGGCGTGGCAGACGACATCGACGCCGTCGACGAGCGCCCTGCGGTATCCGGGGTCACGCAGGTCGCCGGCCCGGACCTCGCCGGAGAAGGCCGCCGGCAGCCGGTCGGGCGCGCGGCACGCGGCGATGACGGTGACCTCGGGGCGGGTGGCCAGCGCGGCGAGGATGTTGCGGCCGAGGAACCCGGTGGCGCCGGTGACCAGGACTCGCGTGGCGCCCGGCCGGGGGCTCATGCCGTCGCCCCGGTCGGGCTGCCGGCGGCGAATGTCCGGCCGATCGTCGCGCCCATCACGCGGGTCGCCATCGGCCGGGGCAGCAGGTGTGCTTGGATCCGGTTGATCCGGCCGGCGATGTGGGTGGCGCGGTTGGCGGCCAGCGCGGCGAGGCCTTCGGCGGCGCAGCGGTCGGCCGACATCGGCCGGATCGGCAGGGCGGTCGGGTCGATGCCCATGCCGGCCAGCGCCGGGGTGTCGGTGGGGCCGGGCAGCAGGACGGTGACGTGCACGCCGTGGCCGGCGAACTCGGCGTGCAGGGCCTCGCCGAGGCTGAGCACGTACGCCTCGGTGGCGGCGTTGTTGGCCATGTAGGGCACGCCCTGGCGGCCGCCGACGGAGGAGACCAGCAGCAGGCCGCCGCGGCCGCGGCCGGTCAGCCGCCGGCCGAAGTGGTGCGCCAGGCGCAGGTTCGCCGTCACCTTGAGCTGGACGCCGCGCAGCAGGTCGTCGGTGTCGAGGTCGAGGAACCGGCCGGGAAGTGCCGCGCCGGCGTTGCCGATCACCGTCCCGACGTCGAGGTCCGCGGTGGCCGTCCGCAGCCGGTCGAGGAAGTCGTCGTCGGTGAGGTCGACGCCGACGGCTCGGTAGTCGATGCCGTGGCTGGCGGCGAGTTCGTCGCCGAGCGTGCGGAGTTCGGGCAGGCGTCGGGCGGCCAGGACGAGGTTGAGGCCGGAGACGGCGAGATGGCGGGCGAAAGCGGCGCCGATGCCGGAGGAGGCACCGGTGACCACGGCCCAGGGGCCGAACCGGTGGCGGTCGAGCGAGGGTTTCACGGGCGCTCCCTGTCGATGGTTGGCGGTCACAGGGTGTGGAGCCAGCTGATGAGCCGGGCGGTCTCCCGGTCGATGTGTCCGGGGTCGTCGAGGCTGTGCGCGATCAGCGACACGCCCTGCAACGCGGAGAGCAGATGCACGGCCAGGTCGGTGGCCTCGGCGTCGCGGCCGAGCGCCCGGAACTGCTCCTCGAGCCAGCCCAACAACTCGGCGAAGATGGCGCCGGCCTGGTCGGCGAGCGGGCCGCCCGCCTTGTGCAGTTCGGCGCAGAGCGTGCCGACCGGGCAGCCGCTGCGGGCCAGCTCCGCGCGGTTGTCGGCCGTCATCCGTACGAACGCCACCAGCCGCGAACGTGCGTCGCCGGCCCGCTCCCACTGGGCACGCAGCGTGGCGTAGCGCCCGGCGTGCTGGGCGACGAGGGCCTCTCCGAGGGCGTCCTTGGTCTTAGTTCCTGGGCCTGAGGCGGTCAAGCACCGGCCCTGACGCGGGGTGGCTCAGCCGTCGCGCCCGGCACCTCGATCGGGTGCGCTCATGTCCCCCGTCCCGGGCGTGCCGCCGGCGAGCCCGTAGCGCAGGTACACGGTGCCCTTCTGACCGGCAACCGGCGGTTCGAGGAGTGTCAGGTTCGTGGGCACCGCGCCACCGTCGAACACCCGCTTCCCGACGCCGAGCACGATCGGGTGCACCCAGAGGTCCAGACGGTCGACGAGCTTCTCGCGCAGCAGGGTCTGCACCAGGTTCAGGCTCCCGACGACCTTCACGTGCTCGTGCCGGTCACGGATCTCGCGCACCGCGCCGGCCAGATCCGGGCCGAGCTGGGTTGACCCGGCCCACGAGAGGTCGGGCCTGCCGCGCGAGGCCACGTACTTGGGGACGCTGTTGAACAAAGTGGCGATCTCGTTGTCCTCGCCGCCCTCCTGGTGCGGCCAGTAGGCGGCGAAGATGTCGTACGTCCGCCGGCCGAGCAGGAGGGCGTCCGTGCCCTCGTACGCGGCACCGACCTGCGCCCCGGTGACCTCGTCCAGCAGGGGCGCCTGCCAGCCGCCGAACGGGAACCCCACCGGATCCTCGTCGGGGCTGCCGGGCGACTGCCCGACGAGATCCAGGGTCGTGAACAGCTCGATGTGGATCAGGCCCATGCCCTACTCCCGATGAGTCGGTTGTCTCGGTCGGAGAGGTGGACCAGTGGGCGCCGGCAGACTCATCGCTGCCACCGGCGCCCAGCTTCGTCGTCGTCACAGCATCGCCCGGTGCATTCGCCACCGAGGAGAGGTGCGGGGGACGTGGCGAACGGCGGGCGCTCGGGCCAACAGCTCGGTCACGGCTCACGGCTCAGCTCCTGGCTCCGTGTCACCGCGGTGTGGTACCTCAGCCGCCGATCTCGCTGACCTGGGCGAACGGCGCGTCGTCGCGCCACACCACGTGGATGACGAAGTGGTGATTCGTCTCCAGGAAGAAGACCGCCAGGTTGTCCGGGGTGTTCTGCACGGTCTTCGCCGAGTACCCGGGGCCGGGCGTGGCGGTGACGAGTTGCACCCGCCCGCGGCTGGCGCGGACCACCGTCTGGCCGCCCTCCACCCGGAACGAGCGAAGGTATGTCGCCACGCCCGCGGCGTCCGTGGTGACCGTCCAACCGTCCCGGGTGGTCGTGGTCCGTGGCGCGCCGGCGCTGGGGGTCGGCGTCGCGGCGGCGGACGGAGGGGTCGATGACGGCGACGCGACCGACGGGGTCGGCTGCGCCGGCGTCGTGACGGTCAGTGGCGGCTCGTCGCCGGCGCCGCCGCGTCGCAGCTCGTGGACCGAGGCGAGCGTCTCCTCGCCGGCCGGGGCGGTGCGCAGCACGGGGAGCAGGGCGGCCGAGGCCAGCGCGATGCTGGTGGCGGTGGCCGCGAGCCAACCCAGCGTAGGCATCCAGTTGCGGAGCGTTCGCACGATCATCCTCCGTCCCGCCGGTGCCTATGGTGATCCTATGGCGCTGATCCTGCTGGTCGAGGACGACCGCATCATCACCGCGGCGTTGTCCCGCGCGCTGACCGACGCGGGTCATGTCGTGCGGGCCGTCGGCCAGGCCGCCGAGGCGTTGCGCATCCTGACCGAGGAGCAGCCCGACCTGATCCTCCTCGACCTCGGGCTGCCCGACATCGACGGTACCGATGCGCTCCGTATGATCCGGTCCGTCTCCGACGTGCCGGTCGTCGTCGCCACCGCACGCCGGTCGGAGACCGACATCATCCACCTGCTCAACTCGGGCGCCGACGACTACGTCACCAAGCCCTTCTCCGGCGGGCACATCCTGGCCCGCATCTCCGCTGTGCTTCGGCGGTACCGCAGCGGCGTCGACGAGGAGGGGCCCGGCGCCATCACCGTCGGGCCGCTGGTGATCAGCCGGAAGGAGCGGCGGGTCAGCTTGAACGGCGAGCCGCTCAAGCTGACCCGTCGTGAGTACGACGTGCTCACGTACCTGGCCGAGCGGGTCGGGCAGGTGGTGAGCCGGCGGGAGCTGATGACCGAGGTCTGGCGGCAGGCCCGCATCGGCGAGGAACAGACCATCGACGTCCACATCTCCTGGCTGCGGCGCAAGCTCGGCGAGACGGCCGCGAAGCCCCGGCTGCTGCACACCGTCCGCGGGGTCGGCGTCATGATGGTCGACCCGGAATGACGGTCGGCTCCCGGACGAGGGGGAGGTCGCGATGAGGTGGGCACTCAACCGGCTGGCGCTGGCCATCACGTCGATGGTGGCGCTGGCCTTCCTGGTGCCGCTCGCGGTGGTGACCCGCCAGCTCGCGCACGACCGGGCCATCGGCGACGCCCGTCAGCAGGCGGCGGCGATGGTGGCGGCGCTCGCCGTCGACGCGGACCCGCAGCTGCTGACGCGTGCCGTGGTGAGCACCGCCGCCGGCAACGAGGGACGGCTCGCCGTGCACCTGCCCGACGTTGCCCCGGTCGGGGTGGTGCACGCCACCGCCGCCGACGTGACGCTCGCCGCCGGGTACCGGCGCCCGGTCACCGCGGACGCCGGCGGCGGGCTGGCGTACCTGCTGCCCACGGTGATCGGCGACGGCCGGACCGCGGTGATCGAGGTGTACGTACCCCGCGAGGACATGGAGCGCGGGGTGTGGCGGTCCTGGCTGGCCCTCGCGGTCCTCGCCGTCGTCCTGGTCGGCGGCTCCACGCTCGTCGCCGATCGGCTGGGCAGCCGCATCGTGCGGGCCACCGGCCGGCTCGCCGGCGCCGCGCGGCAGCTCGGCACCGGCGACCTGACCGCCCGGGTCACCCCGGACGGCCCGCCGGAGCTGCGCGACGCCGCGCAGGCGTTCAACGGGCTGGCCCAGGACATGCGGCGGCTGATCGACGCCGAGCGGGAGTTGGCCGCCGACCTGTCGCACCGGTTGCGTACGCCGCTGACGGCCCTGCGCCTCGACGCCGAGGCGATGCCGCCCGGGCCGATCGGGGAGCGGATGCGGCAGGCCTGCGACCTGCTCGACGAGGAGTTGGAGGCGATCATCACGGGGGCCCGGCGCAGCGTGGGCGAGCGCGGCGCCGAGAGCGCCGACCTGGTCGAGGTGCTGGCCGACCGGCTGGCGTTCTGGTCGGTGCTCGCCGAGGACCAGCGGCGCCCCTGGTCGGTGGTCGGCGGCGACCGGCCGGTGCTGCTGCCGCTGTCGCGCGGCGACCTGATCCTGGCGGTGGACGCCCTGCTCGGCAACGTGTTCGCGCACACGCCGGAGGGGTCGGCGTTCCGGGTCATCGTCTCGCCGGAGGGGCTCGTCGTCGACGACGCCGGCGCCGGCATCGCCGACCCCGCCGCGGCCGTCCGGCGCGGCGCGAGCGGAGCCGGCTCGACGGGGCTCGGCCTGGACATCGTGCAGCGGGTGGCCACCGCCGCTGGTGGCCGGCTCGACATCGGACGCGGACCGCTGGGTGGCGCCCGGGTGGCGCTGGTCCTGGCGGGGGACGCCGCGCCCGCCTCGCCGGCCGGGCCGGCCGAGCGTCGTCGGCGCGCCGATCGCGGCTGAGCCGGCACCGCCCGTACCGTGCCGGGGCGATCACGGTCCGCGCTCTAAAGATCCTTTCTGGAGTCTTTAAGGCTTCGTTATGGCGCCCGTGCCTAGCGTCCTCAGTCGTAACACGGGGTGCCGGACGGTCCGGCGACCCACCGACAGGACGGTTGACGAAACGATGGCCACTCGCAAGATCATCGCCTATCCCCTCGCGGCGGTCGCGGCCGCCGCCGGCTCGACGCTGGCGTTCCAGTCGCCCGCCTCGGCGCACGGGTACGTCTCCTCGCCGCCCAGCCGGCAGGCGCTGTGCGCGCAGCGCGCCGTACCGGACTGCGGCCCGATCCAGTTCGAGCCGCAGAGCGTGGAGGGGCCGAAGGGGCTCAAACGCTGCGACGGCGGGCTCTCCCAGTTCGCCGTGCTGAACGACGACAGCCGCAACTGGCCCGCCCGCGCGGTGGGCGACACCGTCAGCTTCAGCTGGACGTTGACCGCCCGGCACCGCACCAGCACCTGGGAGTACTTCATCGGCGACACCCGGGTCGCCGTGTTCGACGACGGCAACCGGCAGCCCGAGGCGGTCGTCACCCACCAGGTCGACCTGAGCAGGTTCCCGGGCCGGCAGACGGTCCTGGCGGTCTGGAACATCGGCGACACCCCGATGGCCTTCTACAACTGCATCGACCTCAACATCGGCGGCGGAGGCGGCACCCCGCCGGCCCAGACGCCAGCCCCCACCCCCACCGGCACCCCGACGCAGGCCCCGACCGGCCAGCCCACGCAGACCGCGACGGCAACCGCGCCGGCGAACCCGGGCCAGACCGGTGCGCCGACCGGTGCCGCCTGGGCGGCGGGTACCGCGTACCGGATCGGCGACGAGGTCACATTCGACGGGAAGCGCTACCGCTGCCGGCAGGCCCACACCGCGATCCGCAGCTGGGAGCCGTCGCCGTTCACCCTCGCCCTCTGGCTGCCGGCATGAGGCGCGGCACCAGGATCGGTGCGGCCCTGCTGCTGGCCGTCGTGGTGCCGCTGTCGACGGCCGCCTGCGGCACCGCGCCCGACAAGCCGGCGCCGCCGGCGCCGGCCCCCGTGGCCGTGCAGGCCGGCAACACCCACAACGACGCCGACGTCATGTACCTGCAGATGATGGTCGCCCACCACGGGCAGGGCCTGCAGCTGGTCCGGCTGGCCAAGACGCGGGCGCAGCGGGAGGAGATCAAGACCCTCGCCGCGGCCGTCGAGGCCACCCAGGGCGACGAGGTGACGATGATGAAGTCGTGGCTGGACACCTGGTCCAAGCCCACGACGGTCGACCACGACCCGGGCTCGCACGCCGCGCACGGCGGGTTGCCGGCCACGGGGGCCGAGCAGATCGCCGCGCTGGAGAAGGCGGCCGGGGCCGACTTCGACCGGCAGTTCCTCAACCTCTTCGTCGGCCACCAGCACAACGCGGTGGAGATGTCCCAGCGGGAGGCGAAGGAGGGGGCGAACCCCGAGACCAAGGAGTTCGCCCGCCGGGTCCAGGAGTCCCGCACCGACCAGATCGCACAGATGCTGGCGTTCCTCAACGGCTGACGGAACGCCCGAAGATCCCGGGTCGCCGTACTTCGCAATGGGGGGTGCGGCGGCCCGGCCAGCTCTGACCGGGGCGATCGCTGCACCGGAGGTGAGCACCGTCCTGCTCGGTGATCGTGGCCTGCGGAGCCAGTAGTGCGTCTCGGGTCCGGGGGAAGAACCAGCCACTCGTGACCCTCGGGCCTCAGCCGACGTGAAGCCCAACGTCGGGCGCTCGGGCATCAGCCGTTTGCAGGGGCGGGTGCAGGGTAGGTAGGTGGTCGTGACAGCACCGGGACAGAGTCATTCGCAGCAGGAACAGGCGCTTGAGCGCGGCGAGGTCTACGAGGACGCCGAGGGACGCCGCACCGTCGACCCGGCCGCCGGGGCTGCGCACGCCGACAGCGAAGCCGACCGCAACGCCGAGCACCTCCAGCGTGGCGAGGTCGGTCCGGGCGTCCCCGAGGAGTAGCTGCCAGGTGAGCAGCGGCCGCGGGCCCCGCCTGCCCCGACGATGCTTCGTCCACTGACCGAGCCGCTCTGGACGACGTGGGCGCGGCACCGCAGAGTGGTGTCGTCCGAAGGCGCGGCTGCGCGCGCCTCAGGGTCAGGACGAGAAGCAGAGTACGCATGGCGAAGCCGATGAGCGACGGAAAGTGGCAGCGGTTCGTCTCGTACGGCCGGACCCTGGCCGAGGCGTACGGGGCGCGCAACGCCGTGCCGGGCGAGCTGCTGGTGCGCCTGACCGTGGAGAAGGTCGTCGGGTACACCGGCATCTCCGACTGACGGCGGCGCCGGCTACGGCGAGATCCGCACCTCCACCGAGCTGATGAACCACCGGAAGTCGGATTCGCTGTGGATCGCGACGTCGTTGGTGCCGCTCTTGTCGAACGACCGGGTCCCCGCGCACACGATCACGGGCTGACCGGCGGGCACCGGTCCCGCGCTGAACAGGTGCGCGAAGTAGTGACGAAGTTGTCACTGCGCACCGGGAGGAAGCCGAAGGTGAACCCGAAGAACGGCGGGCGGTGGACCGCCCACCGGTGCGGGCCGGTGTCGTCGTCCGGCTTGATGTCTCCCCAGGGGAGCGCGTGGTCGTGGAGCGGGGACAGCCGCAGCCACGTGTCGAGGTCGTGTGCCCCCTGAGCTGGGCGACTGCTGTCCGGAGCATAGGCAGGTCTCGCCCGAGCGGAGAGTCGCTGTCCGGCATGTGCCAAAATGCCCGCGGCTCGCCCTGACCGGGGTGTTCCGCGCCGTCGAGGACGTGTGAGATCCATCGCCGGAGGGATGGCGGGTGACGTCCGCGCTGTTGTCCGGGATGTGCCAGAGACGGATGTCGTGGTGATCGGAGCGGGGCAGGCGGGGCTGTCCAGCGCGTACCACCTGCGCGCTTCCGGCCTCGACTTCGTGGTCCTGGACGCCAACCCGGCGCCCGGCGGGGCCTGGCAGCACCGGTGGCCGACGCTCCGGATGGAGACGGTGCACGGGATCTTCGACTTGCCCGGCCTGCACTTCACGCCTCCGGCGCCCGAGGAGCAGGCCGCCGACGCGGTGCCCGCCTACTTCGCCTCCTTCGAGCAGGAGTTCGGGCTCGACGTACGCCGGCCGGTCGCCGTCACGGCCGTCCGCAACGGCGACGACGGGCGGCTGCTGGTGGAGTCCGACCAGGGCACCTGGGCCACCCGGGCGTTGATCAACGCCACCGGCACCTGGACCAGGCCGTTCGTACCGCGATATCCCGGGCAGGAGACGTTCCGCGGCCGGCAGCTGCACACCGTCGACTACCGCGCGCCGGAGGAGTTCGCCGGGAAGCGCGTGGTGGTGGTCGGTGGCGGCGCGTCCGCCGCGCAGCTCCTCGTGGAGATCGCCGACGTCGCGACGGCGACGACCTGGGTGACCCGCCGACCGCCGGTGTTCCGTGACTCCGCCGAGTACACGGAGGAGTACCGGCTCGGCGTCATCGCCAAGGTGGAGGCGCGGGTGCGCGCCGGCCTGCCGCCGGGAAGCGTGGCCAGCGTCATCGACCTGCCGTGGACGCCGCAGATGGCGCGCGCCCGCGACCGCGGTGTCCTCGTACTCCGGCCGATGTTCGACCGGATCACCCCCGACGGCGTGGCGTGGCGCGACGGCGCGCGGGTGGACGCCGACGTGATCTTCTGGTGCACCGGCTGGCGGCCGGCGCTGGACCACCTGGCTCCGCTGCGGCTGCGCGGGCCCGGCGGCGGCATCGTCATGGACGGCACCCGGGTGGTCGCCGACCCGCGCATCCACCTGGTCGGCTACGGGCCGTCTGCGAGCACGGTCGGCGCGAACCGCGCCGGGCGCGCCGCGGTACGCGAGCTGCGGGCGCTCCTGGCGCCGGCACCCGCCGCGTCGACCCGCTGACCCGTCACCGAGTGGCGCAGCCGCCGTGTGGTCGAGGGCCACGCCCCACGTTTCACCCTCGACGGGTGGGTAATCAGCCGCGCCGGGTGCAGGCCGGGCGGTGTGCGTACGCGCCACCGCCCCGACGCAAGGGAGCGGACCGCGTGTCAGATCAGCAGCCCACGGTCGTCCTCGTCCACGGCGCGTTCGCCGACTCGGCGAGCTGGAACGGCGTGATCGAGCGGCTCGGTGCCGGGTACCCGGTGGTGGCCGCCGCCAACCCGCTGCGCGGCCTGGCGGGGGACGCCGCGTACGTGCGGGACGTGATGCGGGGGATCGGCGGGCCGGTCGTGCTGGTCGGCCACTCGTACGGCGGCATGGTGGTCACGGCCGCCGCCACGGACGACCCGTCGGTGCGTGCCCTGGTCTACGTCAACGCGTTCTGTCCCGACAGCGGCGAGTCGGCGCTGACGCTGTCCCAGAAGTTCCCCGGCAGCACGCTCGCCGACACCCTGGTGTCCTACCCGGTGTCCACCGGCGGCAACGAGGTGGCGATCGGGCAGGACGCCTACCACCAGCAGTTCGCCGCGGACGTGCCCGGCGACCTGGCGGCGCTGATGGCCCGGACCCAACGGCCGGTGACGGAGCAGGCGCTCGGCGAGGACCTGAGCGCGGCCAGCCCGGCCTGGCGCTCCCTGCCCTCCTGGTTCATCTTCGGCGACGCCGACCGGAACATCCCGGTCGCCGCACACCGGTTCATGGCGGATCGGGCCGGCCCCCGGGGCTCCCGGGAGATCTCCGGCGCCTCGCACGCGATCGGGGTGTCCCAGCCCGCCGAGGTCGCCGAGACGATCATCGAGGCGGTCCGCGGGACGGGCGGCTGACGCCGGCGGTCACGGGTAGCCGAGACCGTCGGTGCCGATCCAGGTGGCGACGCGGGCCTCGTTGCCCTCGAGGAGGGCTGGCGGCGGTCCGGGCCGAGTCGGTTCTCCGGGCATTCCTCTCTTGACCTTGACCTTCGGGGAAGGCCGAGCCTGGGGCGTGCCGGCCGCGGTGGCCGGTACGAGGAGGATCGCGACGTGGAGCTGTTGACCATCGGATCGTTCGCCCGGGCGGCGGGTCTGACGCCGAAGGCGTTGCGCCTGTACGACGAGACGGGACTGCTGCCGCCCGCCGCGGTCGACCCGGAGTCCGGTTACCGGCTCTACAGCCCGGACCAACTGGAGCGGGCCCGGCTGATCGCCACGCTGCGCCGCATCGGCATGCCGCTGGCGGAGATCCGTCGGGTGTGCGAGCTGCCGGCCGCCGGGGCGGCCGACGCGGTGCGCGCCTGGTGGCGGCACGTCACGGCGGACACCGTGGCCCGCAGCCGGGTCGCCACCCACCTCGTGGACCTCCTCTCCGGAAGGGACACGACCATGTCCGATGCGAACCAGGCCCTCGGCTTCCGCTTCGCCGTCCGCTGCGAGACCGGAACGGCGCGGGACAGCAACGAGGACGCCGCGTACGCCAGCGAGCGCCTGCTCGCCGTCGCCGACGGCATGCGGGGACCCGGCGGCGCGGCCGCCAGCGCCGCCGCCATCGACGCCCTCACGTCGCTGGAGGCGGCCGACGGTCCCGCCGCCGCGCTGCTCCCCGTGCTGGCCGACGCGGTCGCCGACGCCGACCGCACCGTCCGCCGGGCGGCGGTCGACGACCACCAGCCGGTCACGACCCTGACGGCGCTGCTGCGGTCCGGCGGTCAGCTCGCGCTCGTGCACGTCGGCGACACCCGGGCGTACGTGCTGCGGAGCGGGGAGCTGTCCCAGCTGACCCGGGACCACACGTACGTGCAGTCGCTGGTCGACCGGGGCGCGCTCGGCGCCGAGGAGGCCGCCAGCCACCCCCGGCGGGCCCTGCTGGTCCGGGCGCTCGGCGCCGGCGGTACCCCGGTGGAGGCCGACCTGGCCTTGCGTACGGTGGTCGTCGGCGACCGCTACCTGCTCTGTTCGGACGGGCTCTCCGCCGTCGTCGACCGCGCCGACCTGGCCGCCGTGCTCGGCGCGGCCGCCGGTCCGGAGGAGGCCGTGGACCGGCTCGTCGAGCTGGCGTACGAGCACGGCGCACCCGACAACGTCGCCTGCGTCGTCGCCGACGTCGTCACGGCCTGACGCTGACCTCGCCGGCCCTCCGCGCAGCGGGGGGCCGGCGCCCGCCTGCTGTCCGTCGGGCAACAGCAGACGCCGTCCGGCGCGGGGGAGTCACCACCCGGCACCGGCCGTCGCGTGGAGCGTGGCCTCCCGGCGGGGCCGAGCGAGCCGGTGGGGACCGGGCCCTAGGTAGCGGGCTGGGCCAGGGTGCCGGCGCGGTGGCCCGCGGCCCGGTCGGCCGCCGGCGCCACTGTCGGCGCAGTCGCCGGGGCGGGCCCGGTCGAGTCGCGGACCACGAGGAGATGCCCGGTGGGACGGCGTCGCGGGCGGGTCGGCCGGGGCTTCAGCGCCAGCGACAGCGCCATCCGGCCCATGTCGGTCATCGGCAGCCGGATGGTGGTGAGGCTGGGAGCCAGGTCGGCGGCGACGGCGACGTCGTCGAACCCGACGACCGAGATCCGCTCGGGCACCGGGATGCGGTGCGCGCGCAACGTCGACAGCACGCCGATGGCCATCGCGTCGTTGAGCGCGACGATCGCGGTCGTGTCCGGGTGGTCGCGGAGGATCTGCTCGGCGGCCACCCGGCCACCGTCGCGGGTGAAGTCGGAGTGGACGACGGGAAGGTCGTCGAGGGAGAGCCCGTGCCGCCGCAGCGCCGAGGCGACACCGGCGAGCCGGTCGGCGACGGTGGTGAGGCCCGCCGTGCCGGCGGCGACCGCGATACGGCGATGCCCGAGATCCAGCAGGTGCTCGCCGAGGGCCCGCCCGCCGGCCTCGTTGTCCGGCAGGACGGCGTCGACGCCGAGGGCGTGCCGGCCGATGACGGCGACCCGCCCGCCCTGCCGCTGGAACTCCGCGAGCTCGGCGCGGGCCTCCGCCTCGATCCGGGCGTCGTCGTAGCCGGAACCGGCGATCAGGATGATGCCCACCCGCTGGGCGATGAGGTGTCGCAACTGCCGCAGCTCCGCGTCCGGGTCCCGGCCGGAGTGACAGATCTGCACCAGCAGCCCCTCCTCGGCGGCGACCTGGATGACGCCGCCGGCGATCTCGGAGAAGTACGGGTCGTCGACCTGGTGCACGACGAGGCCCACGGTGGAACTGGCGCCACCGGCGAGGGTGCGGGCGTACGGGTTCGCGACGTACCCCAGTTCCTGGGAGACCTGGCGGACCCGTTGGGCCACCTCCTCGCTGACCCCGTCCCGCCCGGCGAGGGCGCGGGAGGCGGTCGCGAGCGAGACGCCGGCGCGCTCCGCCACGTCGATCAGGCGCAGCCTCGGGCCAGGCTTGGGCATCGGCAACTCCCCGGAAACTTCTCTGTCATCTGACTATTGCCAGTGACGCCGACCACAGCCTAGTCTACGAAAGCGCTTTCGTAAGCGCTTCCGTCCCGGCAAAGGAGCGTCTCGGGATGACAACCCGTGTGAAGCGAATCCAGTGGATGACAGCACTCGGCGCGAGCCTCGCCCTCGCGCTGACGGCCTGCGGTGGTGATGACGGCGGATCGGCCGGCGCCGACGACCCGATCGTGGTGGGGATCTCCCTGCCGCTGACCGGCGACTTCTCCGAGCCGGGCAAGGGTGTCCAGCGCGGTTACGAGGCCTGGGCCAAGATCACTAATGACAAGGGTGGCCTGCTCGGCCGCAAGGTCGAGCTGAAGATCCTCGACGACCAGTCCAACGCCGACCGGGTGGTCGCCGACTACGAGCAGCTCATCGGCAAGGACAACGTCGACCTCGTCGTGGGTCCGTTCTCGACCCGCCTCGTGGTGCCCGCGGCCCGCGTCGCGGAGGAGTACGGCATGCTCTTCGTCGAGCCCGCGGGCGCGGCGAAGGAGGTCTTCGAGCAGGGCTTCAAGAACCTGTTCTACGCCGCCCCGGCGGTGGCCAACGACCACTACAACCACCTCGCCGAGTACATCCTCGCCCTGCCGCCGGACCAGCGGCCGAAGACCGCGGCGTACGCGGCCATGGACGACCCGTTCGCGCAGGGCACGGCGTACGGGCTCAAGGAGAAGCTCGAGGCGGGCGGTGTCCGCACCGTCGTCGACGAGGTCTACCCGCCGAACACCACCGACTTCGGCAGCATTGCCGCGAAGATCGCGTCGTCCAAGGCCGACATGGTGGTGGGCGGTTCGCAGTACCAGGACGGCGTGAACCTCATCGTCGCCCTCCAGCAGCTCAGGTACCAGCCGAAGCTGGCCGCGTTCTCCACCGCCCCGACGAACCCCGAGTTCGCCGCGGCGATCGGCAACAAGACCGAGGGGATCCTCTCGCCGACCGGCTACACGCAGGACGCGAAGTACCCGAGCAACACGGAGTTCGTCGAGAAGTACACCGCCCAGTTCGGCTCGCCGCCGGAGGAGGACGAGGCCAACGCGTACACCACCGGCCAGGTCGTCGCTGCGGCGGTCACCGCGGTCGGGTGCGCCGAGCAGGGCGACTGCCAGAAGAAGCTGGTCGAGTGGGTCCGCACCAACACCGTGGAGACGGTCGTCGGTCCGCTCTCCTGGGACGAGACGGGCAAACCCAAGGGCGCCCACATGATCCAGCAGTGGGTGGGCGGTAAGATCCAGATCGTGCTCCCGGCCGACGCCAAGGAGACGGACCTCGTCTACCCGAAGCCGGCCTGGTAGGACGTCATGCCCTCCGGTGCCCTGCTCTTCCAGAGCATCATCCTGGGTCTGCTGCTGGGAGGGCTCTACGCCCTCCTGGCGGCGGGCCTGACCCTCTACTTCGGAATCATGCGGGTCGTGATGATCGCCCACTCGGCGTTCCTCATCCTCGCCGCGTACCTCGCCTGGTGGTCACACACCCGGCTGGGCGTCGACCCGCTGCTGTCGATGATCGTCACCGTGCCGCTCTTCTTCGCCTGCGGCGTGCTGCTGCAGCGGGTGCTGCTGGCCCGGCTGCGCCCGGTCACCCTGACGATGATGTCGGTCCTGCTGACCTTCGCGATCGCGGTGCTCATCGAGGGCCTGCTGGGCTACGTCTTCACCGGCACCCAGCGGCGCATCCAGCTCGGCTACGGCTCGGCGAGCTTCGGGATCTTCGGCGCCCGCGTCGCGGTGGTCAAGCTGATCGCGTTCGGGCTCGCCGCCGTCGCCCTGCTCACCCTCTACCTGCTGATGAAGAAGACGACGTTCGGCTGGGCGCTGCGCGCGACCATCCAGCACCGTGACGCGGCGCGGCTCGTCGGCATCGAGACCGAGCGGGTGGCCGGGTACGGCTTCGGCCTCGGCCTCGCCACCGCGGCCATCGGCGGCACGGCCCTCGCCCTCGACACCACCATCTACCCGTCGCTGCACTGGCACTGGATCGGCCCGCTGATGGCGATCATCGTGGTGGGCGGTCTGGGCAGCGTACCCGGCGCGGCGATGGCCGCCATGGTGCTCGGCATGCTGCAGAGCCTGCTCCAGATCCCGCTGGGCACGACCTGGGCGCAGACGATCTTCTACCTCGCCCTGTTCGCGACCCTCGCGTTCCGGCCACAAGGTTTCTTCGGAGGTCGCCTTGCCCAGCGCTTCTGAGCCGACCACGGCACCGGCGACCACCTCGCCGGCGACCGCTCCGCCCACCGGGGCGGCGACGACCGGGCGGCGCAGCGTCGACCGGGTGGTCAAGGCCGTCGCCGTCCTGCTGCTCGCCGCGGCGGTGCTCTCGTTCCCGTCCCTGGCGCCCAACCCGTACATCCTGTCGGCGGGTGTGGTGGTGCTCAACTTCGCGGTGCTCTCGACGTCGTGGAACTTCGTCGGCGGGTTCACCGGCTACATCTCCCTCGGTCACGGGGCGCTCGCCGGCCTCGGCGGCTACGGCACGGCGCTGCTGGTCACGAAGGCCGGGCTGCCGAGCTTCGTGGCCCTGGTCGTGGCGGCGCTGCTGGTGGCGGCCCTCGCCGTACCGATCGGTTTCGCCGCGCTGCGGGTCCGCGGGGCGTCGTTCGTCATCGTCTCGATCGCGCTGGTGCTGATCCTGCTGCTGGTCTTCCAGAGCTGGGCGTCGCTCACCGGCGGATCGCGGGGACTGGTCGTGCCGCGGCCCTTCCCGGACCTGCTCCGTCCCGAGCACCACCGGGTGTTCTACTACCTCTTCGCCGGCCTGCTCGCGCTCGCGCTGCTGGCCTGGTGGTCGATCGACCGCTCGCGGTTCGGGCTGGGGCTCAAGGCGATCCGGGAGGACGAGGACAAGGCGGAGGCGCTCGGCACCCCGACGTTCGCGTACAAGCTGGTGGTCTTCGTGGTTTCGGCGGCCTTCACCGCCCTGGGCGGCGGGCTGTACGCGCTGTGGTTCGGCGACCTCGACCCGGTCTTCCAGTTCTCCATCCTCACCGGCTCCTACCTGGTGCTGATGGCGCTGCTCGGCGGTGTCCGGAACCTGTTCGGCCCACTGGTCGGCGCGCTCATCGTCGGCATCGGGCTGGAGTACTTCAAGGTGGAGTTCGGCGACACGCAGCTGCACCTGGTCGCGACCGGCCTGCTGCTCGCCCTGGTCGTGCTCTTCATGCCCGACGGTGTGCTGCCCGCGATCGGCTCGCTGCTGGGCCGGCTGCGGCCGGCGCAGAGCTCGATCCGCGAGGTCACGGCCGCGGAACTGCGCGAGCAGCGGGCTGCGGCGGCCGGCGTGCCGGCCGCCCGGGAACCGGTGGACGCCGCAGCGGGTAGCCGCCCTGAGTCCACCAGGGAGGGGACGGCATGAGCGAGGTACGCAGTCTGGCGACCGACGGGCTGACCAAGGCGTTCGGCGGGGTCGTCGCGCTCGACGGCGCCACCGTCGAGTTCCGCCACGGCCAGGTCAACGCCCTGATCGGCCCGAACGGGTCGGGCAAGACCACCTTCTTCAACTGCGTGACCGGGATGATCCGGCCGGACGGCGGACAGGTCACCTACCGCGGGCGGGACATCACCGGCGCGGCACCGCACTCCATCGTCCGCGCCGGTGTGGGGCGTACGTTCCAGCTGTGCCGGGTCTTCCCCCGGATGACGGCGCTGGACAACGTCCTCGCGGCGGTCCGGCCGGTCGGCCTCACCGGTCTGCTGCGCGGCGCCCACGTCCGCGCGGACATCGACCGGGCGCGCGGCTGGCTCACCCGCCTCGGCATCGAGCACCTCGCCGACGTGGAGGCCCGCAACATGTCCTGGGGTCAGCAGAAGCTGCTGGAACTCGCCGGGGTGCTGATGAGCGACCCGGAGACCGTACTGCTCGACGAGCCGGCCGGCGGCGTCAACCCGGCGCTGCTGGACCGGATCGGCACCCTGGTCCGCGAGCTCAACGCCGAGGGGCGGACCTTCGTGATCGTCGAGCACAACATGGACCTCGTGATGAGCGTCAGTGACCACATCGTGGTGTTCGACCGCGGCCGCCCGATCGCCGAGGGGCCGCCGTCGCTCATCCGCTCCGACGAACGCGTGCTGGGGGCCTACCTTGGCGTCTGAGATCGAACTCGTCGACATCCAGGCCGGCTACGGGCGCGCGGCGCCGGTGCTGCGCGGCCTCACCGTCTCGGTGCCCGCCGGGCGGATCGTCTGCCTCGTCGGCCCCAACGGCGCCGGCAAGTCCACCGTCCTGAAGGTCGCCAGCGGGCTGCTCAAGCCCCGCTCCGGGAAGATCCTGGTCGGGGGCGTGGACGTGACCGGCCAGGGCCCGCAGCGGATGCTGGCCTCCGGGGTGGCGCACGTTCTCCAGGGCCACAGCGTGTTCCGTGAGATGACCGTGGCGGAGAACGTGCTGCTCGGTGGCTACACGCTGAGGGACAAGGCGCTCATCGCCGAGCGGACGGCCTTCGTCAAGGAGGTCTTCCCGGTCGTGGCGCAGCGGTGGAACTCCCTCGCCGGGCTGCTCTCCGGCGGCCAGCAGAAGCAGGTGGAGTTCGCCCGGTCCCTCATGGTCAGCCCCAAGGTCGTGCTCCTCGACGAGCCGTCCATGGGACTGGACCCGAAGGCCACCACCACCGTTTTCGAGCAGGTCGTGCGGATGCGCGACGCCGGTACGGCGGTGCTGCTGGTGGAGCAGAACGCCCGGCGGGCGCTGGAGACCGCCGACCTCGGGTGCGTACTCGACCTCGGTCGGGTGCACATCTCCGGGCCGGCGCCGCAACTCCTCGCCGACCCGCAGCTCGGCGAGCTCTACCTCGGCGGCCGGCCCGCCGAGTCCACGGCGACCCCGAAGCGGTAACCACCCCGACGTGACAGCGGCACACACGAGAGTTGGAGCGTGAGCGCGTAAGCGCTTCCGAAAGCGGTTGCGGTGCCCACGCAGGAGCTGAAACGAGGTGTACGCGATGACCAGAACGAGACGGTTCGCCGTCGCCACCGCCGCCGTACTGGCGACCGGTGTGCTGGCGGGCGCCGGGGCGCTCCCGGCGCACGCGGACCGGACCAACCCGCGCGACGTCCACCCGCACCTGCGATCGAGCCTGGTCGCCTTCTACGACTTCGACCACCCGGTGGAGGGCGATCCCGCCCTGGAGCGGGACCAGGGACGCTCGGGCACCGAGATCGAGCTCGTCAACGGCGGCGCCGCGATGCGGGTGCCGGACCGCGCCTACCGCGGCAGCGGTGACGCCCTGCAGACCCGGCAGGTGAATCCGGCCCAGGCCGGCAACGACGACTGGAAGGCCGGGATCTGGTCGGCGAGCGGCGTGCGGACCCTGCGCGCCTTCGCCGGCACCGAGGGCACCACCGTCATGGGCTGGTTCAAGTCGGAGATGGACGCGCCGGCGCTCAACTCCACCACCGCCAACCCGACCGACCGGTTCAACGCCATCGGCCTGGCCGGGGTGCTCACCGGCGACTCCGACGGCCACGGCGTCCGCGCCCTGCTGGAGCTGATCGACGTCAACGGCGAACTGCGCCTGGTGGCGCTGGGCCGGCGCCTCGACGGGGGCAACTCGCAGACGTTCGCCGCGAGCGAGGAGTGGCGCACCCTGCTGCCGAGGGGGGAGTGGGTCCACCTCGCCGCCACCTTCGACTTCAACACCGGCGCGATGGCGCTCTACCGCAACGGCCAGCCATTGGACGGCTTCTACACGCGCAGCGACGACCCGTGGCTCGTGTCCGGTCCCGGCCCGCACGTGACGACCGCCTCGGATCCGCGAGGCATCAAGATCGGCGGGAGCTTCCCGCAGGACACGCTGGAGCGGAACCCGTGCGACTGCCGCATGGACGCCCTGATGTTCCTCGACAGCGTGGTCTCGGCGAGCGACGTCGAGAAGCAGTACCGCTACATGGCCCGCTGACCACCCTCCGTACCGCCTCACCCGCGAAGGAGACCCGCGTGCGCAGTATCGGCAAGATCCGCAGATCCACGCTGACGGCTGGGCTCACCGCCGCCGCGCTCGTCCTGTCCACCCTGGTCGCCGGCCCCGCCCGGGCCGCCGAACCGGTCGACGACCCGATCGTCGAGATGCCCACCCAGTCCCGCCTGGGCCTGGTCCTCACCGAGTACGCCAGCTTCCCGCAGTCGTTCCCCACGCCGGCCCCGACCGACCAGCGGCTGATGCGGACCGCCCGGATCAACACCCTCATGGAGTTGCCCGACGGGTCCGGCCGCCGCGCCGTGCCGGACCTCAACGGCACGCTCTACCTGGTGCAGGACGGCGTGCCGCACATCTACCTCGACGTGGCCGCCACCTTCGCGCCGCAGTTCTTCTCCGGCCGAGGCCTCGGCCAGGGCTTCGGCTACGTCACGTTCCACCCGGAGTTCGGTAGCAACGGCCGGTTCTACACCATCCACACCGAGCAGGCGTCGCTGGCGACCAGGACACCGGACTACGCGCAGGCCAACGCCATCTTCCATGGCGTGATCAACGAGTGGACGGCGACCGACCCGGCCGCCGACACGTTCGCCGGCAGCCGCCGTGAGGTACTGCGGATCGGCTTCGCCGGCCAGATCCACGGCGTCCAGGAAATCAACTTCAACCCCACCGTGCGGCCCGGCCAGGACGACTATGGGCTGCTGTACCTGGCCGTCGGCGACGGCGGCACCGGCGTGCGGAACACCGAGCCGCAGAACCTGGGCATGGTGCACGGCAAGCTGCTGCGCATCGACCCGAGCGGCACCAACTCCGCGAACGGGCGGTACGGCATCCCGGCGTCCAACCCGTTCGTCGGCCGGGACGGCGCTCTCGGCGAGGTCTACGCCCTCGGCTTCCGGGACCCGCACCGGTTCAGCTGGGACCGGGCCACCGGTCGCATGTACCTCGGGCACATCGGTGAGCACGCCATCGAGGCGATCTACGAGGTGCGTGCCGGGGACAACTTCGGCTGGAGCGAGCGGGAGGGCGCGTTCGTCTTCGACAAGGCGGGGAGCGCCTGCGACAAGCTGCTCCCGCTGCCGGCCAACGACGCCGAGTACGGCTACACGTACCCGGTCGCGGCGTACGACCACAACCCGGCGCCCAACTGGAACTGCACCTCCGACGTCGGCGTCGCCGTGGCCGGCGGGTTCGTCTACCGCGGCAAGGACGTGCCGAAGCTGAAGGGCAAGTACGTCTTCGGCGACCTCGTCGACGGTCAGGTCCTCTACACCGAGGCACACCGGATGCGCCGCGGCGAGGGACTGGCGCCGATCCACCGGCTCGCCCTGTTCGACGCCGCCGGCAGCCCGGTGCGGATGCAGGACCTGTCCGGCCCCGGGGCGCCGGGCAACCCGGAGCGGGTCGACCTTCGCTTCGGCACCGACGCCGCCGGTGAGCTGTACGTCCTCGCCAAGGCCAACGGCAAGATCTGGAAGGTCACCGACACCAGGGAGTTCGCCGGCGGCGACGTCGGCCGCACCCGGGTGCACAAGCCGTCCGGCCCGGACAGCTGGGCGCCGGTGACGCCGTCGAAGTGGCAGTTCGACAAGGACGAGATCATCCTCGCCGAGGCGGGCGTGAGCCGGCCGGGCCCGCGCCGCCCGTTCGAGTACGCCGTCCTGACCGAGGGCCCGGCGTGGTCGTCGGTGGAGATCGAGGCGCGGGTGCGCCTGGACACGCCGGTGGAGGTGACCAACCGCGACGTGATCATCGTCTTCGGGTGGCGCTCGGACACCGAGTTCTACTACGCGCACCTCTCGACCGACAACACGATCCTGCCGCACAACGGCATCTTCAAGGTGAACAACGCCGACCGGCAGCGCATCGACCACCAGTGGAACGGCCGGTCGCGGGGCGCCGACCCGGCGATCGTCGACGCCGACTGGCACAAGGTGCGCGTCGTCCACCTCCCGGCCACCGGGGAGATCGCGGTCTACCTGGACGGCCGCAAGGACCCGCTGATGACCGCGAAGGACACCACGTTCAGCTCCGGGCGGGTCGGCTTCGGCTCGTTCGACAACATCGGCCGGATGCGTCACCTGACGGTGACCGGAACGCCGGCCTGAACCGGCCGGCCGGGGACGGCGGCAGAGCCGCCGCCGTCCCCGCCGGTCAACGGCAGTGTGCGGCACCCGGCGGACCGGGTGCCGGGGAATGACGCCTTACCTGGAGGGTGGGACGATGACGGCACGTGTCCCGATCGGAATCGTCATGAACGGCGTGACCGGGCGGATGGGCTACCGGCAGCACCTGGTCCGGTCGCTGCTGGCGATCCGCGAGCAGGGCGGCGTACCGCTGCGCGGCGGGGGCCGGCTCTGGCCGGAACTCGTCCTGGTCGGGCGCAACGAGGCCAAGCTGAGGGACGTCGCGACCCGGCACGGGCTGACCGACTGGACGACGGACCTGGGTGCCGCGCTGGCCCGACCGGACGTCTCGATCTACTTCGACGCCCAGGTCACCAGCGAACGGGAGAAGGCCATCGGTCTCGCCGTCGAGGCGGGCAAGCACATCTACACCGAGAAACCCGTCGCCACCACCCTGCACGGTGCGGTCGAGCTGGCACGTGCCGCCGACGCGGCCGGCGTACGGCACGGCGTCGTGCAGGACAAGCTGTTCCTGCCCGGCCTGCGCAAGCTCGAACGGCTCGTACGCGGCGGCTTCTTCGGCCGCATCCTGTCGGTACGCGGAGAGTTCGGCTACTGGGTCTTCGAGGGCGACTGGCAGGAGGCACAGCGCCCGAGCTGGAACTACCGGGCGGCCGACGGCGGCGGCATCGTGGTCGACATGTTCCCGCACTGGCACTACGTGCTGGAGCAGATCTTCGCCCCGGTCCGGGCCGTCACCGCCCACGTCACCACCCACGTACCGCGCCGGTGGGACGAGGACGGCCAGCCCTACGACGCGACCGCCGACGACGCCGCGTACGCCATCTTCGAACTCGACGGCGGCGTCGTCGCGCAGATCAACTCGTCGTGGGCGGTGCGGGTGAACCGCGACGAACTGGTCGAGTTCCAGGTCGACGGCACCGAGGGCAGCGCCGTCGCCGGCCTGCGTCGTTGCCGCGTCCAGCACCGGGCCACCACCCCGAAGCCGGTCTGGAACCCGGACCTGCCGTCCACCGACGACTTCCGCTCCCAGTGGCAGGAGGTGCCGGACAACGACGTGTTCGACAACGGTTTCAAGGCGCAGTGGGAGATGTTCCTGCGGCACGTCGCCGAGGACGCCCCGTACACCTGGGACCTGTGGGCCGGCGCGCGGGGCGTGCAACTGGCCGAGCTGGGCCTGCGGTCGGCGCGTGAGGGCCGGCGCGTCGAGGTGACGGAGCTGCGCTCGTGAGCGCGAAGGTGGTCCTGCCCGACGGGCCGCTCACGCTCTCCGGCGCCGGCCGCGACCACCGCACGCCCGGCGCCCGCTTCACCAGCCGCGTCGCGTACGCCGCCGCGCACGTGGTCGCCGACCCGCGGGCGGAGAACGTCCCGGGCACGCCGGCGGCCGTGGACTGGGACGCGACGCTGGCCTTCCGGCGGCACCTGTGGTCGTACGGGTTCGGCGTGGCCGAGGCGATGGACACCGCGCAGCGGGGCATGGGCCTGGACTACCCGACGGCCCGGGAACTCGTCCGCCGGTCGGCGCAGGCGGCCCGCGCGGAGGGCGCCGCCATCTGCGCCGGTGTCGCCACCGACCAGCTGCCGTCCGGCCCGGCCACCCTCGACGACATCCGCAGGGCGTACGCGGAGCAGCTCGCCGACGTGCAGGACGCCGGCGCCCGGCCGGTGCTGATGTGCAGCCGGCACCTGGCCGCGGCGGCCCCGTCCGCCGAGGACTACCTCGACGTCTACGGCCGCCTGCTGGCCGAGGCGGACGGTCCGGTGGTGCTGCACTGGCTCGGCCCGGCCTTCGACCCGGCCCTGGCCGGCTACTGGGGCGCCGCCGACCCCGCGCGCGCCGCCGACACCGTGGTGACGCTGATCAGCGCCCACCACACCAAGGTGGACGGCATCAAACTGTCGCTGCTCGACGAGGAGTTCGAGGTCGCCCTGCGCCGGCGCCTGCCACCGGGGGTACGCCTCTACACCGGCGACGACTTCAACTACCCGGCCCTGATCCGGGGCGACGGCGACCGCCACTCCGACGCGCTGCTCGGCGTCCTGGCCGCCATCGCGCCACCGGCCGCGGCGGCGTTCCGGGCGCTCGACGCGGGCGACCCGGCCACGTACGACGAGCTGCTGGCACCGACGGTGCCGCTCGCGCGGCACCTGTTCGGCGCCCCGACCTTCTACTACAAGACCGGGATCGTTTTCGTCGCCTGGCTCGCCGGCCACCAGGACCACTTCACCATGGTCGGCGGCCTCCAGTCCGGACGGTCACCGGCGCACCTGGGCCGGCTGCTCCGGCTCGCCGACGCCGCCGGCCTGCTTCCGGACGCCGAGCTGGCGGCCCACCGGGCCCGGGCGTTCATGACCACGGCGGGGGTGGCGCAGTGAAGCGGTTCGCGCTCAACTCCGCCACCACCAAGCGGTGGCCGCTGCCGGAGCTCGTCGCCGGCTGCGTCGACGCCGGGGTCACCGGGGTGGGGCTGTGGCGCGAGGACCTGGCGGCCCACGGGGTCGAGCCGGCGGCGGCGCTGGTGCGGGACGCCGGCCTGACCGTCACCTCCCTGTGCCGCGGCGGCTTCTTCGAGGTCCCCGGCTGGCTGGACGAGAATCGGCGGGCGATCGACGAGGCGGCGGCGGTGGGCGCACCCGTGCTGGTGCTGGTCTCCGGCGGCCTGCCGGCCGGCAGCCGCGACCTCGACGCCGCACGGGCGCACGTGCGGGACGCGATCGGCGAGTTGGTGCCGCACGCGGTCGCCGCGGGGGTCCGGCTGGCCGTGGAGCCGCTGCACCCGATGTTCTGCTCGGACCGGTGCGTGGTGGCCAGTCTCGGCCAGGCACTCGACCTGGTCACGCCGTACCCGGCGGAGGCGGTGGGCGTCGTGGTCGACACGTACCACCTGTGGTGGGACGACCAGGTGTGGGCGCAGATCGACCGGGCCGGCCGGGAGGGACGGATCGCCTGCTTCCAGGTCGCCGACTGGGTGACGCCGCTGCCGGCGGGTGTGCTGCTCGGCCGGGGGCTGCCCGGCGCCGGCTGTGTCGAGCTGCGGCGCTTCCGGGAGGCGGTGGACGCCGCCGGGTACACCGGCCCGGTCGAGGTGGAGGTCTTCGCCGAGGCGGTGTGGGCCCGGCCGGGCCGTGAGGTGCTCGACGAGGCCGTCGCCGGCTACCTCACCCACGTGGCCTGACCGGGTCGGCGCGGTCAGGCCACGCCCCACCGATCGGCACGCCGTCGCGGCCCGGTGGCGGTACGGCGACGGCTCAGGACAGGCCGATGCGGGCGATGGGCTCGACCAGCTCCCGCTCCTCGTACGCCAGGTGCGACAGAAGGGTGTCGCTGAGCAGGTCGACGGCGGCGCGCAGGTCGGCCATCCCGTCCGGGACGGAGACGAACGCCACCAGGGCCCGGTCGACGCGTTCCAGCACGTCGTGGATGAGGTGGTGCTCCTGCTCGAGCCGGTCGACGACCGGGGCGAGCCGGGCGTCCCTGCGGCGCAGGTGCGGGAAGAGCGACCGGTCCTCGATGGTGTGGTGGGTGGTGACCACCCGGCAGTAGGACTCGCAGTAGGTGCCCAGGGTCCACTTGTTCTGCCGCATCGTCATCGTGTTGATGTGGGAGCGGGCGGTGCCGGCGTCGATCGTGCCGGCCGCCACCTGCTCGATCAGGTCGTGGATCTGCGCCAGCTCGGCGCGCAGCCCGTCGTGCACGTCGACGAGGTGCTGGCTGGTGGCCAGGTCGTGCGCCGCGTACGTACGGTCGGGGTCGCGGGCCGGGCCGGTCGGGCGGGCGGACTCGTCCCAGACCCGCTCGCCGCTGCGGCGGACGCCGTCGTCCGGCGTCGGTACGACGGAGAAGGCGCTGCGGCCCACGGGCGCGGGCCGGCCGGCCCGGGGTCCGGCCGCCGCGACGGCCTCCGCCGGTCCTGGCCGGGCGGTGGCATCCCGCTCGACCGGCCCGGCAGCGGAGTCGGCGGGCGCGGCGTCGGGCCGCGCGGCGGCGGAGTCGGGCTGCGCGGCGGCGGAGTCGGGCTGCGCGGCGGCGGAGTCGGGCTGCGCGGCGGCGGAGGCGCGCTCGGCGGCGACCAGTTCGCGGACGGCGGGCGCCACCTCGGCGGCGAATCGGCGCAGGTCGTCGGGGTCGTCGCTGCCGAGGATGAAGGTGCTGATCCCGTCGGTGAGGGCGAGGCCCGCCAGTTCCTCGGCCCACTGCTCGGCGGGGCCGTGCAGGGGCCCGCGGCCGACGGTGGCGAACCGTCCGTTGACGTTGAGCAGTCGCCGGACGTCGCCCGGCGACCGTCCCGCCTCCCGGGCGGCGTCGTCGATGATCGCGTTGCCCCTGGCGAGGTCGCCGGGCTGCAGGTACGCCAGCGACGGCAGCCAGCCGTCGGCCCGGCGGCCGGTCAACGCCAGCATGCGCGGCTTGTAGGCGCCGAGCCAGATTCCCACGTCGTGTGCGGGGGCGGGCCCGCGTTTCGCGCCGACCACGCGGTGGAACTCGCCGGCGACCCGGACGCCGCCGCGGGTGTCGGCGTCCCACGTCTGGCGGATGACCTCGATGGCCTCCTCGAGGGCCCGTACGCCCTCCGCCGGGGTGAGCCGTCGCCCGCCCATCGCCTCGATGGCGTCCCAGAACGCGCCCGCGCCCAGGCCGAGTTCGATCCGCCCGGCGCTGAGCAGGTCGAGGCTCGCCACGCTGCGGGCGAGGACGGCCGGTGGCCGCAGGGGGAGGTTGGTGACGTTGGGGGAGAGCCGGACCCTGCTGGTGCGGGCGGCGACGAAGCTGAGCAGTGTCCAGGTGTCCAGGTACGCGGGCTGGTACGGGTGATCCTGGAAGGTGACCAGGTCCAGCCCGACCTGCTCGGACAGGACGGCGAGCGCCACCACCCGGTCCGGGTCGGCGTTGGCCGGGGTCAGGAACGACCCGAAGGTCAGTGGGTGGCCGTGGTCGCTCATCGGAGTCCTCCCCTGAAGTGCTGTCAGACAGATGTTATGCCACACAGAACATCTGTTGCCAACAAGGTCTGTCCAGCTCAGCTATCCTGGGCGGATGACCGGTGCGACGGCGGCACACCCACGGCCGGACCCGCTCGACGACGACCTCGGCTGGATGCTGGGTGTCGTCTTCCGCGCCTACGTCCGGGCCGCCGACCGGGCACTGGAGGACATACCCGGTGGGCCCCGGGGCTACCAGGTGCTGTCGGCGGCGGTCCGGGAGCCGGTCCGCAACCAGGGCGCGATCGCCGAGGAACTCGGCATCGACCGGACCGTGCTCACGTACCTGATCGACGACCTGGAGCGGCGCGGGCTCGTGCTGCGCCGGGCCGATCCCGCCGACCGGCGCAGCCGCCTGGTCTGCGCCACCGACGTGGGCCGGGTCGCCTGGCGGGAGCGCCAGCGGGCGCTGCGGCAGGTGGAGTCGCACGTGCTCGGCGCCCTCGATCCCGCCGACACCGCCGCCTTCCGGACCCTGCTGCGACGGGTCGCCTGCGCGGCGCAGCGCCGCGACCCGCTGATCGACCTCTGCGAGGCGGTGGCGGAGGCGCAGCCGACCGACGCCGGCCCGTCCCCGGCGCGCCCCCGAGCCCGGCGGAAACCCTGATGCGGACCGCCGCGCGGTCCGGGCCGCTCAGCCGGCCGGTTCGTCGGCCCGGTCGCGGGCCGGGAACGCCAGCGCGAGGGTGAGGTCGAGCACCGTGGCGGGGTCGTGCAGGCGGTCCCCGTACAGCTCGCGGAGCTTGCCCATCCGGTAGCGCACCGTCTGCGGGTGCACGAACAGGTCGGCGGCGACGTCGTCACGGCGGCCGTGGTGCAGCAGCCAGGAGCGCAGCGTCTCGGCGAGCCGCTCGGCGGTGGTCGGCGGCAGCGCCGCCAGCGGGGCCAGCACGCGGGCGCGCAGGTCAGCGAGGCCCTCCGGGTCCATGCCGAGCAGCAGTTCGGCGAGGTGCGCCTCGGTGTCCAGTGGCGGCCCGTCGTCGGCCGGGCGCAGCCCGAGCGCGAGGGCTCGGGTGGCCCGCTGCCACGAGTACGTCACCCGCGTCCACGGCCGCGCGGGGCCGAGCACGGCGCGGCGGCCGTGCAGCGTCCGGGTGAGCTGCCGCCGCCGGTCGCCGTGCGCGTCGGGGACGAGCAGGACGGCCAGCTCCTCCCCGGGCGCGGCGCCCGGCAGGTCGTCGCCGCTCTCCAGGGTCTGCGCCGGAAGCAGCGCGAGCGCCGGGCGCAGGTTGGTCCGGGGGAGGAGTACGACGGTGAGCGTCTGCGGCGGCGGCCAGTCGGCTCGTTCGGCGCTGCGCAGCAGCACGTCCTCGGCCGCGCCGGTGACCAGCTGCTGGGTGAGGCGCTCCAAGTTGCGCCGGCGGGCCCGGCCCGCGCTGGCCAGCTCGTCGGCGTGCCCGGCGACGCTGGCGGCGGAGAGCTCGTCGATGTAGGCGAACATCAGCTCGGCGAAGTCGGCGACGGTCACCGCCGGGAGCCCGCCGCGCACCGCGATGGTGGACATTTCCCGCCAGGAGACCCGCGCTCCCACCCGGTACGCGGCCAGCAGCGCGTCCATGCTCCGCCCCGAGCGGGCCTCACCGCTGCCGAGGGCGTACGCGGCCTCCAAGGCGGGGACCAGGGGGGTGCTCGGGTCGGTGGCGTGGGAGCGTTCGAGCAGTTGCAGGAAGTTGCCGAGCGCGATCTGCACCGCGGTCTCGATCTTGTCCCGCATCTGGCCGGTCAGGGTGCCGGAGTAGCTGGGCACCTCGGCGGTGATCGCGGTGACGGTCCGCTCGGCGAGCAGGGGCAACCGGTCGCGGAGGCCGCGGGCCACCCCCTCGTCGAGGGCGAGCCCGGCGGCGCGGCGAGTCGCCTCGGAGCGGTCCGCCATTGTTGTTCCTCCCGCACAAATCGACCGGCCCGGTTCACCTTCGCGGGCCAAGATTTTATGCCAGTGTGCCGCGACTATCGGGATATGACCACCACCGTCCCGCGCCCACCCGCGGCGGCGTCCCTGCGGCGCCGGTTCCTGCGGCTCGCCGCGGCGGTCACCACCCCGCTGCTGCCCGACGACTACCTCGACCTGGTCGCCCCGCTGCGCTCCGGCGCCGACCTGCGGGGCCGGATCCTCGCGGTGCGGCCGGAGACCCGGGACGCGGCCACGGTGATCGTGCAGCCGGGGCGGGACTGGCGGGGGCACGTCCCCGGGCAGTACGTCCGCCTCGGGGTGGACGTCGACGGCGTACGGCAGTGGCGGGCGTACTCGGTGACCTCGGCCCTCGGTGGCCGCCGCGACCCCATCGCGATCACCGTGAAGGCGATCCCGGACGGGGTGGTCAGCAACCATCTCGTCCGGCGGGTCCGCCCCGGCACGATCGTCCAGCTCGACCAGGCGACGGGCGACTTCGTCCTGCCCACGCCGACGCCGGCGGGCGTGCTCTTCGTGACCGCGGGCAGCGGGATCACGCCGGTCATGGGGATGCTGCGCAGCGGCGTCCTCGCCGGCGCCGACGTCACGCTCGTGCACTCCGCGCCGACACCGGCGGATGTGATCTTCGGTTCGGAGCTGCGGGGCCTCGCCGCGGCCGGAACGCTGCGGCTGGTGGAGCGGCACACCGACCACGACGGTGTGCTCACCATCGCCGACCTGGCCGATCTGGTGCCGGACCACCTCGACCGGGAGACCTGGGCGTGCGGCCCGGTCGGGCTGCTCGACGCCCTGGAGGCCCACTGGTCCACCGCCGGTCGGGCGGAGCGGCTGCACACCGAGCGGTTCCGGCCGACCGTCATCTCACCCGGCGAGGGTGGCACGGTCACCTTCGGCCGGGCCGGTGTGACCGTGACCGCCGACGGCGCCACGCCGCTGCTCGACGCCGGTGAGGCGGCCGGAGTGCTCATGCCCTCGGGCTGCCGGATGGGCATCTGCTTCGGCTGCGTCCTGCCGCTGCGCCAGGGCGCGGTTCGCGACCTGCGCAACGGGGCGCTCACCACGGCGGTCCCCGGCGACGGCGTCCTCATTCAGACCTGCGTGTCGGCAGCGGCCGGCCCCTGCGACATCGACCACTGACCGGAGTGCCCACGTGACCGTCATCCAGCGCAAGGCCGTCAATCCGATCGCCCACCTCACCGCCGAGGACATCGCGGTCATCGGGAAGGAACTCGACGCGATCCGGGACCGGGTCCTCGCCGACCGGGGCGAGCGGGACGCCGCGTACATCCGCAAGGTCATCTCCACCCACCGCAAGCTCGAACTCGGCAGCCGGGTGGTGCTGCTCTTCTCGCTCTTCCCGCCGGCCTGGGTCGTCGGCACCGCCGGCCTCGCCGTGGCCAAGATCCTCGACAACATGGAGATCGGGCACAACGTCCTGCACGGCCAGTGGGACTGGATGCGTGATCCGAAGATTCACTCCACCACCTGGGACTGGGACCACGTCTCCCCGCCCGACCAGTGGCAGCACTCGCACAACCAGCTGCACCACCGGTACACCAACGTGGTCGGCAAGGACAACGACCTCGGGTACGGCATCATGCGGGTCGACGAGGACCAGCCCTGGCACCCGGTCTACCTTGGCCAGCCGCTGTGGAACTTCATCAACGCCTGCTTCTTCCAGTACGGCATCGCGGCGTACGACCTGGAGCTGGGCCACAACCTGAAGAACGGCCGGCACCGGGATCCGGAGTTCCGGGCCCGGGCCCGCGCGGTCGGCCGCAAGATCCGCCGCCAGGTGCTGAAGGACTACGTGCTGCACCCGCTGCTCTCCGGCCCGTCCTTCCTCACCACGCTCGCCGCGACGTTCACCGCCAACCTGATCCGCAACCTGTGGAGCCACTCGGTGATCATGTGCGGGCACTTCCCGAACGGCGTGGAGACCTTCGAAAAGACGTCGATCGAGGGCGAGACGCGCGGCGAGTGGTACCTGCGGCAGATGCTCGGCTCCGCCAACATCAGCGGCAGCCGGCTGCTGCACCTCATGACCGGCAACCTGTCGTTCCAGATCGAGCACCACCTCTTCCCGGATCTCCCGAGCAACCGCTACCAGGAGATCGCCCCCGAGGTACGGGCGCTCTTCGACCGGTACGGTCTGAAGTACACCTCCGGCTCCCTGCCGAAGCAGGTCGCCTCCGCCTGGTGGAAGGTCATCCGGCTGTCGCTGCCGAACCGCAAGCCGCGTGGCCGGGTCGACGACCGTCCGACCCCGGCCCTCGCCGCGACGGGCGCCTGACCGACCGCCGCCGTGCCCAGCGAGGGCGACCGGCCCGCGGCGGGTACGCCATTAGGGTCTGCCGGCGGCGACGGCGTCGTACAGCTTCTCCAGCCGGTGGGTCTGCTTGTGCAGGTCGAAGCGGTCCTCGACGTGCCGGCGGGCCTCGCGGCCGAGCCGCCGCCGTAGGCCGTCGTCGGCGAGCAGGCGGGTGATGTTGCCGGCGAGCGCGGCCCGGTCGCGTTCGGCGCCGAGCAGGCCGGTCTCGCCGTGCACGACCGCCTCCGGGATGCCGCTGTGGTGCGTCGCCACGACCGGCAGGCCGAGGCTCGCCGCCTCCAGGATGGTGGTGGGCAGCCCCTCGGAGTCGCCGTTCGCCGCGGTCCTCGACGGTGCGGCGAGCAGCGCCGACCGCGCCAGGTGATCGGCCACCACCTCCGGGGGCTGCGCGCCGAGGAAGGTGGCGTCGAGGCCGAGCTGGGCGGCGCGGGCGCGCAGCGGCCCCTCCAGCGGCCCGTCGCCGATGAACAGCGCCCGGGGCCGCCGGGGCCGCAGCGACCCCAGCGCCTCGACGAGGTCGTCGACGCCCTTCTTCTCGACGAACCGGCCGACGAACGCCACGTCCCACACGGGCGGGGTGGGCGCCGGCAGGGGCGGGACGGGCACCCCGGTGTGGTGCACCCGGACCTTCGCCGGGTCCGCGCCGAGGGCGACCGCCCGGTCGCGGATGAACTCGCTGACGGCCACGACCAGCGCCGCCCGGTCGAACGCCACGCGCAGGTTGTGCCGCTGGCGGGCGCCGCGCAGGCCCGGGAGGGCCGGCTGGCGGGTGACGTCCTGGCCGTGCACGGTGACGACCAGCGGGATGTCCAGGTCGGCGGCGGCGCGGCTGACCAGCCAGCCGTCGTTGCCGAAGTGGGCGTGCACCAGTGCCGGCCGGAGCCGCCGCAGCAGCCGGGTGAGCCGGGGGGAGCGGCCGGTGGCCTTCAGCGCGAGCAGGGCCCGCCGGTCGCGGGCGGCGTCGCCGAACGCGACCACGTCGGTGTCGCGGGACAGTGTCGAGGCGACGCGCACCGCACCGAGGTAGGTGGCGCGCCAGGCCGCCAGCGCGTCGGCCTGGTTGCGGATGAACGTCTCGGAGCCGGCCAGCAGGTGGCTGCGCCAGATGACGACGTGGGGCACCTGTTCAGCGTGCGGCACGGGTCACGGGTTCCCGGAGTCGGCGGCGGCGAGGCCTGGTTCGGCGGGCCGGGCCGACCCGGCGGCGGCCGGCGGGGCGGGCGGGGCCGGGCGGCGACGGCGGTCCAGAATCCGGTCCCGCAGACTGTGCCGGAGTTGCGGCGGGATCAGCCAGATCTGCAGGTACGTCAGGTAGTCGATGGCACCTGGACGCCCGTGCCGGCGGGCGTCGGCGAGCACGGTCCGGAAGACCTTCGGGTCGCGGGTCGTGGCCGCCATCGAGCCGACGACGCTCAGCGCGATGGCCGCGTACGCCCGGGGGGTGAGCAGGGGACGGCTGGACCGCAGCCACTCCAGCTGCGCCGCCCACGGGGAGGAGAGGCTGATCCGCGGCCGGTCCTCGTCCTGGTGCCAGAGCACGAGCGGCTCGGGCGCCATCAGCAGCCGTACGTCGTCGTGCGCGAGTGCCCGCAGGGTCCAGTCCAGCTCCTGCTGGCGGCGCAGGCCGACGGTGAACGACACGCGGCGCAGCAGCTCGGTCGGCGCCATGATCGTCGAGGTCTGGATGAAGCCGTCGCCGTGGAACAGGCCCCGGCGCACGGTGAGGTACTCACAGATCGGCTCGCCCGGCTCCGGCAGCCGGCGGGGCAGCACGAACTCCGCGCGCGGGGTGCGGTTCACCAGGCGGCTGGCGACGATCGGGGACGCGACGGTCGCGGTGGCGGCGAGCGCGAGCTGCACCTCCAGCTTGCGGGGCAGCCACTCGTCGTCGTCGTCGAGGAACGCCGTCCAGCGGGCACGCGCGGCCTGGACGCCGACGTTGCGGGCGTTCGGCGCGCCACCGCGCTCGGGCAGCGGCAGCACCCGCAGGCGCGGGTCGGGGATCGCGGCGAGAGCGGCCCGCGTGTCGGGGTCCGCGCCGTCGACCACGACGACGACCTCGATCTCCGCCACCGTCTGGGCGAGGGCGCTGCGGACCGCGCGGGTCACCAGGTCCGGCCGGTCGCAGGTCGGGATGACCACGCTGACGTCAGGTGTACGCGACATGAATACCCGCTTACGCATTGATTGCGGTTTCCTCGTGCGCCGGCGAATGGGCGGCATCAGGTGCCGGACGAGGCTCTGCGAATGACCTAACCGGCCGAAGGAAAAACGGCGGTGAGGGGAAGATGACCAGAGCGTATACGGCCGGGAACCAGCTCGTGGCCGAACCGTCGGGTGGCGCGGAAGCGCGGCGGTGCAACGATTCCGGAGACCGGAACTGCCGTACACTCGCCGGGCATCCGCTGACGTGAGGAATCGGAGAACAATTCGTGCGGCTCGACGGTGTCACCGCGACCGGCGGTGGCCGGGTGGTCATGCTCGTGGACAACGGCGTGGACGGCGACTCCCGGGTGCAGAAGGCGGCCCGCTCGGCCGCCGACGCGGGCTGGGCGGTCACCCTGCTGGGCTGCGCCCGCGTCGAGCGGGAGTGGCGGCTCGGCGACGCGCACGTCCGCGTGCTGCCGATGGGCGGCGGGGCGCCCCCCGGCGGGCGGCGCACGCTGCGGCAGCGGCTGGTCGCCCGGGGCGGGCCGGTGCTGCGGGCGGCACGGCTGGCCCGGCGGCCGGTCGAGCACGCCCAGGTCCTCCTCTGGGGTGCGGTCTCCGGCGACCGGGCGTGGCGGCGGCTCGAACCGGGGCTGTGGACGTACGAGCGGGTGTTCGGGCCGGTCGTCGACGCCCTGGCGCCGGACCTGATCCACGCCCACGACTTCCGGATGCTCGGCGTGGCCGCGCGCGCGGTGGACCGGGCGCGGGCCGCCGGCCGGGACGTGAAGGTCGTGTGGGACGCGCACGAGTGGCTGCCCGGCGCGAAGCCCCGCCGCGACAACGTGCGGTGGCTGCCGGCCCACCTCGCGTACGTGCGGGAGTACGTGTCGCACGCCGACGCCGTGGTGACGGTGTCGGAGACCCTGGCCGACCTGCTGCAGGAGGAGCACCGGCTGGGGGAGCGCCCGACCGTGCTGCTCAACGCCCCGGCGTCGGCCGCCCCGACACCCGGGGGCGCGGAGGTGCCCGACCTGCGTGACCTCTGCGGGGTCGGCCCGCAGACCCCGCTGCTCGTCTACAGCGGTGCGCTCGCCGAGCAGCGTGGGGTGGCCACCGCGGTCGAGGCGCTGCCCCGGTTGCCCGGCGCCCACCTCGCGCTGGTGATCGCCGACCCGTCCGCGCCGTACGTCCAGCACCTGCGGGCCCTCGCCGACCGGCTCGGCGTCGCGGAGCGGCTGCATCCCGTGCCGTACGTGCCGCACGGGCAGGTGAGCGCCTTCCTCAGCGCCGCCGACGTGGGCCTGATCCCGATCCACCACTGGCCGAACCACGAGATCGCCCTGATCACGAAGTTCTTCGAGTACGCCCACGCACGGCTGCCGATCGTGGTCAGCGACGTCCGTACGATGGCCGACACCGTCCGTGCCACGGGGCAGGGTGAGGTGTTCCGGGCCGGCGACACCGCCGACCTGGCCCGCGCGGTGCGGGCCGTGCTCGCCGACCCGCGGCGGTACCGCCAGGTCTACGACGGCCCGGACTCGCCGCTGCCCGGGTGGACGTGGGAGGCGCAGGCGGACCGCCTCGACGCGCTCTACCGCCGGCTGCTGGCCGGTGCCGGCGCGCCCACCCCGGTGGAGGCGCCGTGAGCACGCCCGCCGTCAGCGTGGTGGTGCCGGTCTACAACACCATGCCGTACCTGACCGGCTGCCTCGACTCCCTCGTGGGCCAGACGATCGGGCTGGACCGGCTGCAGGTCGTGGCCGTGGACGACGGGTCGACCGACCGCAGCGGCGCCGAACTGGACCGGTTCGCCGCCCGGTACCCCGGCGTGTTCACCGTCATCCACCAGGCCAACTCCGGCGGCCCCGCCGGACCGTGCAACCGGGCGCTCGACGCCGCCACCGGCCGGTACGTCTTCTTCGTCGGCGCCGACGACCACCTCGGCCCCGAGGCGCTGGAACGGTTGGTCACCGCCGCCGACGAGTGGGACTCCGACGTCGTGCTCGGCAAGGTGGTCGGCGTCAACAGTCGACACATCTACCAGGACATCTTCGCGGCCAACCGGGTCGACGTGGACCTGTTCGACTCGCCGCTGCCGAGGTCGCTGGCCAACACCAAGCTGTTCCGGCGCGAGCTGCTGGAACGGCACCGGATCCGCTACCGGGAGGACCTGCCCCTCGGCAGTGACCTTCCGTTCACCCTGGAGGCGTGCTACCGGGCGCGGCGCATCTCGGTGCTGGCCGACTACGAGTTCTACTACGCCGTGCGGCGGTTCAACGCCACCAACATCACGTACCTGAGCCGCCACCTGGACCGGCTGCGCACCGTGGAGGCGACCACGGCGTTCGTGGCCGACCTGATCGGCCCCGGCAAGCAGCGGGACGCCGTCATGGCCCGACGCTTCGACCACGAGATCGCCAAGCTGCTGGAGGACGACCTGCTGCGGCTGGACCGCGACACCCAGCAGCGGGTGCACGACGGCATCGGGCGGCTCGTGGCCGCGTACCTCACCGACGACGTCGCGGGCGAACTGAACGCGGAGACCCGCATCCGGCTCGCCCTGACCCGCGACGGCGGCCTCGACGACCTGCTCGCCGTGATCCGCCAGGACGCCCGTACGGGGGTGCCGCCCACGGTCGTCGAGGACGGCCGCCGGTACGCCGCGTATCCCGGGTTCCGCGCCGGCGTGCCCGACTCGTGCTTCGACGTCACCACGGCACCGGACTGGGTCGCGAAGCTGGACGTCACCGGTATCGGCTGGGAGACCGACCGGCGGGGGGAGCGGGTCCTCAGCCTGACCGCGACGACGCCCGCGCCGGATCTCCCGCCGCTCAGCGTCAGCGCCGAGGAGATCCTCGCCGACACCGAGACGGTGACAGCCGGCCCGGACGGGACCACGCTGCGGATCCGGTTCCGCGCCGCCGACCTGCTCGCCGCGACCGGGCCCACCGGCCGGCGGCGCGCGGTCTCCGCCCAGGTCGGTGGGTTCGACCCGGGGCTCGCCCAAGGGCTGCACCGGGCCACCGGGGCGGCCGGCTCCACCGCCCTGCGGGCACCCCGACTGCGGGTGACCGCGCCGCTGGTGCGCCGGCGCGGGGCCCGCCTGTACGTCCTCACGGCGGTCATGGACGAGTCCGGCCGGCTGATGATCGCCGTGGTGCCGGTGACCCCGAACCGCATCCTCGCCCAGGTCCGACGAAGGGTGAGCCGCCGCCCCCGCTGACCACCCGCGCCCCGCCGCACCCGAACGGTGCGGCGCAGGAGGGCGCGCTGGCCGGTCGGACCGTCGTCAACCTCAGCTCGGACACGCCCACAGCCTCACGGGACGCCGCCGTCTGGGCCGCCAAGCACGGCGCGGACTTCGTCACCGGCGGCGTCATGGTTCCCGCGCCCGCCGTCGGCACCCCTGACGCCTACGTGTACTACAGCGGACCACGAGACACCTACGACCGGCACGAGCCGGTGCTGAGCGTGATCGGCAGGCCGAAGTACCTCGGCGAAGACCCGGGCCTGGCGCAGCTGTTCTACCAGGCGCACCTCGACGTGTTCCTGACCTCCCTGTCGAGCCTGCTGCACGCCACCGCACTCGTCGCCTCGGCCGGTGTCGCCCCGGCAGACTTCCTGCCCGACGCGCTGCAGACGCTGACCGACATCCCGGCGATGGTCGGCGATGGAGCGACCCTGGCCGGCGAGCTCGCGGCAGGCGAACACCCCGGCGACGTCAGCACGGCCCTGCGCACCAGCGAGGCGTCCGGCGTCGACCCCGAGCTGCCGAAGGCAGTCAAGTCGCACTATGACCGGGCGATCGCCGCCGGTCTGGGGAACAGGAACTGGACCGCGCTGTACGAGGTGATCCGGCCGCAACACTGACCGAACCAGGGTGGACGTGGTCGCGGGGATGCCTTCGCCCGCCGGTGGACCGCGTAGCGCGGTCGGGCCGCCGCGGCGGGCGCGGCGATCCCTTGCCGGTGAGCTCGCCCGTGTTCAGGTGACTTTCACGGTAAAGGCGCCGAGCTGGTTGCCGCCCTGCATGTGGTGCGGCAGGTAGAGCTTCCACGTGACCGTCAGCTCGCGCCCTGCGCGTATCGAGGCCGGTACCTCGGCGACCATCTCGAAGACGGCGGTGCCGGCGGCGGGGATCTGCGTGAGCGGGCGGCAGTTCAGCCGGTACAGCTGGGACGTGTTCACCGCGTCATTCGTCGCATCGCCGAGGGAGAAGCGTTCCATCAGGTAGCCCGGGCAGGGGTCCAGCGCGAGCGGGCTGCCGGTCGGGTTGCCGAGCTTCACGCGGAAGGTTAGCCGCGACCCGGCCGCGGCGGTTGGCGGCCCCGCGACAGTGACGGTGAGCTGGTTAAGGGGCGAGGATGGGGGCGTCGACACGGCGACCGGCTCGGTGAACCCGCTCGCGTACAGCGTCGCCCGGGCGTTGGGATTGATTCCCTCGCCCTGCTGGCAGCCAGGGCGGTCCTCGGCGGTGATCGGTGCACGCAGCGTGCCGCCGCCGTGCGGCACCTCGATCGCGAGCTCCATCGTCCCGTCAGTGGGCTGGCAGAACGGCCCGGACCAGTCCAGGCGCAGGCTGGCATGGCCGCCGGCGGGCACGACGACCACCCGTACCCGGGCCTCTTCGTTGATGCCGTGCGTGTACAGCATGGGAATCTCGCGGCCGCCGGCGAGCATGGTGGTGGGTACCTCGCCCTGCAATGTGCACTCGACGTTCGACGCGTTCTGCACCTCCACCTCGCCGATGAGCTTGCCGATGGCGGCGTCCATGCCGCGGGGTGTCTCACCGCCGCCGCCGGGCCGCGTCCAGCCGGTGAGCCGGCCGGACAGCTGTTCCGCCCGGCACGGCTTGCTTCCGGCGGCCGGGGACCGCGGTCCGGCCGGGCGCCCGTTGAGGTCCTCCGCTGTGATCTTCAGGTCAGCCCACGGGACGCTGCCGTCGGAGAGCAGCGAAGCGGGCGGTGCTCCCTCGGCCGACCGGCCCGGGCGGTCCGGCTGGGCATTCGGGTCGGCGCAGGCCGCGGCAACGGCGAGCACGATCAGCAGCAGCAGCAGTCGACGCATGTCACCCACCCTCACACGGCGGGACGGCACCGGACCTGAGTAGCCGTGCTCAGAGCGGCCAGCCCTTCGGGCCGAACTCCATCACTGACTCGCAGCGTCACCAACGACGATCCATTTTGGGCGCACCCAAGCGGCGCCCGTGTCATGATCGCTCTCATGAGCGACTGGGCCTACAACGACCGTCCTGACGGCGTCACGTTTCTGCCCGGTCGGATCGCAGAGCCGACTCGCACCGAGATTGAGGACGAGATCTGGGCCTGGATCGTGCGCGGGGAAGACGATGCCGGAGAGTTCGTGGACTACCTCGACGATGATGAGGATCGCCACGGTGTCACCGACGAGGAACTCATGGCGGCCTACGAGAGGGCGCTCCACGTCCGGCGAGCCCAGCAGCGCGAATGGGGTGCCGTGCAGAGCAACCTGACCCTCGCCTTCGCCGAACTCAACCAGCTCGGCGTGCTGGCGCGGGAGAACTTCAGCTGCTGCGGAACCTGCGCTGCTGCCGAGATCCATGACGAGCGCGACGGAATTCGGCACTGGCGCGGCTATCTCTGGTATCACCAGCAAGACACCGAATCACTTGTCTCCAGCCTCGACGGCTCGGTCTACCTCGGCTACGGCGCCTATCCGCCCCGGTACTTCGACAAGGCCACCTATGACGCCCTATCGGAGGACGACAAGCGGGCCTGGTACCAGGCCGACGTCGAGCGACTGCTGGACGACCTTGTGTTTCCGGTGCTCCGCAAACACGGCATGCGGGTCGAGTGGAACCGGAGCCAGGCAACCCGAATCCTGCTCACCGGCGCGCGGTGGTACGCGCCCCTGACCTGAGATCAGCCCGGCGAACGTCTCCCACGCCGTCGCAACGGGGCAGATCCGGATGCCGGTTCGGCTACCGTCCGTGATTCCTGTCTGGTCAGGAGCAGTCAAATCGGTGGTCGTAAGGGCGCTCTGGACATGATGTGCAGACGAAGACGTAGATGCCTCCGGCGTCGCCGAGCATCAATCCTGCCGGGTTCTGGAGCGATCGCCATGGATGGTCATCCGGGCTGTCGAAGCCCCAGCCGATCATTGCGGGCCGGTCCTCCAGCGGGACCCAACGTTGCTCGTCGCTCCGGCTGAACTCCCAGCTGGCGATAGTGAGCAGATGCTCCATCTGAACCCCGCACTCGCAATTCGGCCAATCAGGCGACTGCGTCCAGCCGGGGTAGCCGCCGACCTTGCTTCCGGAGGCGACCGCCAGGTCAGTGTGGTACTCCCAGCCGTGGTCAGCCTCGACCCGACGTGCCGCTTCCTGGACCTGCGACCACACGTCGCGCGGCAGGTCGTACGACGGGATCGATGACACACGCGTCGGGCATATACCACGCCTCGGCGTCCTCGTGTCTCGACGTCCCACTCCCAGAACGCCACTCGGCAAGGCGCGATCAGCGGCATGAGTGTGTACCCGATCAGAGGCCTCCGCGGCCGCCGTGCGTGGGCACCGAGCGCCGCATCTGCATCTGCGCACGGGACAGGCCCGAGACGGCGAGCATCTCGTCATCGATGGCAGGCAGTCATTCTAGTGCTAGAATAGTGCTGTGGAGCTGACTCCCGCCGAGCTGACCGTATTGGGCTTGATCATCGAACGCCCACAGCACGGCTACGACCTGGAGCAGGTGATCGAGCAACGCGGCATACGGCAGTGGACCGACATCGGATTCTCCTCGATCTACTACCTGCTCACCAAGCTGGAAAGGCGCGGCCTGCTCCACGTCCCGGAGGCTCCTGCTGCCGCGAAGTCCCGCCGCGTCTTCCACGCCACAACCAAAGGCCGCGAGGTTGCGGCACGCAACGCGCTGGCCCTCGTCGCCGAGCCGCGGCCGATCCCGCACCCGCTGCTGGTCGGCCTCGCCAACCTGCCCCTGCTCTCGGAGCGGGAATACACGCAGGCGCTGCTAACCCGACTGGCGCAGATCGAAGCCCGGATCGCCGCAACCCAGGCGGCGCGACAGGCACAGACTCCCCTCCCGCCGGCGGCGCGTGAGGTGTTCTCCTACTCACTGAGCCTCTTGGAGGCGGAAAGGCAGTGGCTCGCCGCCCGAGCCCAGGTGCTCGATGACGAACAAAACTGACTTCAAGAAAGCCCTCGACGCCTACCAGGCAAAACGGGGCCGGTTCCGGGTTGTGGACGTGCCCGACATGCAATATCTGATGGTCGACGGCCACGGCGACCCCAACACCTCGCCGGCCTTCGCCGAGGCGGTCGAAGCGCTCTATCCGGTGGCGTACAAACTCAAGTTCGCCAGCAAGCGAGACCTCGGGCGCGACTATGTCGTCCCGCCTCTGGAAGGCCTGTGGTGGGCCGAGGACATGGCCTCCTTCACAGTGGCACGGGACAATTCGCAGTGGGACTGGACGCTGATGCTCATGGTCCCGGACTGGATCAACCAGACCATGTTTATCACCGCGGTCGAGCAAGCCCGGGCGAAGAGCCAGCCGGCGCGTCTTGATGACGTCCGTCTGGAGACGCTGTCCGAAGGGCGGTGCGTGCAGACGCTGCACGTCGGTTCCTTCGACGACGAAGCAGACGTGCTCTCGCAACTGCATCACGAGGTCATCCCCGGCCAAGGGTTCCGCATGGTCGGCACTCACCACGAGATCTATCTCAGCGACTTCCGCAGGGTCGCACCCGACAAGCAGCGCACCATCCTCCGACAGCCGGTCACCACCGAAGCCGCACCCGGTGGGTAGGAGCACGCATGCGCGGCCGACGTCGTTCCGACCTTCGCAGCGTCGTCGGGGCAGACAACGTCCGCGATACGAGATGCGCCCTGATCTCGGCAGTTGCGGATGCAGCCGAGCGCCCGCCTCCGGTCGGACCCGGCCCGGCCATGGTAGGCCCCTGGCCAGCCTCGACGAAGCCGCCGGCCACCTGGCCCCCGTGGCTCTCCACCCTACTCTCCGCAGGTTCATCGGGCGTTCGCGCTCAATGTCGCCGGAGCGACCCGCCGGTCGCCTGGCGTGCCTTGACGGCGGCCAGAACCGCGGCGGCCAGGAGCGCGAACGCGCCGATGATCAGCAGCCAGCGGTTCGCTTCGAAGAGCAGCCCGAGCAGGATGAGCGCCCCGGCGATCACGCCCACGACCCACAGCATCGCTCGCACGTCGACCTCCTGACCGGGCCCGCGCCATGCGGGCCGCGCCCCGCCGCCTTCCCCGGCGCGGCCGGCTGCATGCCTGTCGACCTGCGCCAACCGCCTCAAACCGGAGTGTGCGCGACGTACACCGTGTTCGCGGACTCGCCGCCGGTCAGCGGGTTCGGGAAACGGACGACGTGCGGCTCCACCGCCGCGAACACCCGCGCGAGGACCTCGGTGAAGGCGGCGTCGGGCGGGTCGTCGGACCAGAGCGCGAACACACCGTCCGGCCGCAGGCAGGCGGCGAGCCGGCGCAGCCCGTCCCACGTGTAGAAGGCGGCGTGGCTGGGGTGCAGGACGTTGCGCGGGGAGTGGTCGACGTCGAGGAGCACCGCGTCGAACCGCCGCCCCGGGTGCTCCGGGTCGAGGCCGGCGCCCCCGGCGACGGCGGCGAAGAAGTCCGCGCGGACGAAACGGGTGCGGGGGTCGCCGGCGAGCCCGGCCGCGAAGGGCAGCAGGCCACGCCGGTGCCAGTCGACCACGTCCTCGACCGCCTCCACCACCAGCATCGAGGCGACCCGGTCGTCCTCCAGCACGGTACGGGCGGTGAAACCCAGCCCCAGGCCGCCGACGGCCACGTCGAGGTCGCCCCGGGCCAGCGGAGCCAGACCCAGCCGGGCCAGCTCGATCTCGGCGACCGGGAACAGGCTCGACATGAGGAAGTCGTCGTCGAGCTTCACCTCGTACACGTCGACGTCGAGGGCGGGGTCGCGGCGCCGGCGCAGGCTGATGGCGCCGATCGGCGTTTCCCGCCAGGCCAACTCCTCGAACCGTGCGCCCACGGGCCGGATGCTACCGGCGGCGGGAGGTGAGCGGCACCCGGCGCGCGGTGGGCGACGCGCGGCGCCCGGGCCGGTGCCGACTCAGCTATCGTCCGCCGGGCGGACGGCGACGACCACCGTGTCGAGGGCCTCGACCGTCGTGCCGTCGGGGCGGGCGACGGGCCGGCGGGCCGTCTCCGCCCGGACCACGCGCAGGCCGGCGAGAGCGGCGACCACCGCCGCCGGGGTGTGCAGGATCTCCGGGTCCTGCGGACCGCCGGTGCCGCCGGTCAGGTTGGCGCGGTCGTGACCGACGACCACGACCCGGCCGCCCGGGCGGAGCGCGGCTCCCGCGCCGGCCAGCACCCGGGCGAGGTCGTCCGGCGGCAGGTGCAGGTAGGCGACCAGGACGACGTCGTACGCCCCGAGCTCCGGCAGCCACGTCGTGACGTCGGCGACGTGCCAGTCCACCGTGACGTTCCGGCTCGCCGCCAACGTGCGGCCCCGGGCGACGGCGACCGGCGAGAAGTCCACCGCGGTGACCTGCCAGCCCTGCCGGGCCAGCCAGACCGCGTTGCGTCCCTCGCCGGCCGCGAGGTCCACCGCCCGGCCGGGCGGAAGGTCGGCCAACTCCTCGACGACGAACCGGTTCGGCTCGTCCGTCCAGACCAGATCCGGCGTGGATGCGTACCGCGCGTCCCACTCGTCGCTGTCCATGACCGCCTCCTCTCCCGGGTCAGCTTCTCACCGTGGGGCGACCGCCCGCAGCACGCGGCACACCGGTGTCGGGATCCACCCGCGCCCGCCCCGGCACGCGGCGGCGAGCAGCGCGACGGCCGCGACCGTGGCGGCGAGGCCGCCGGCTGCGACCCAGAACAGCGGGTCGCCACGCAGCTGACCGGGCATCTGCTGGCCGAGGACGAGGACGCCCATCGCCACGACGAACCAGCCGAACGCCGTGCGCAGTACCTGCTCCGGGACGCGCCCGGCGATCCGGCCGCCGGCGAGGCTGCCGACCACCGCGGCGGCGGTCACCGCGGCGGCCAGCCCCCAGTCCACGCTGACGCTGGACAGGTAGCCGGCCAGGCCGGCGAACGACTTCATGGCGATGACCACCAGCGAGGTGCCGACCGCCGCCGGCATGGGCAGGCCACCGAGCAGGGCGAGGGCGGGCACCACGAGGAAGCCGCCGCCGGCGCCGACCAGCCCGGTGACCAGGCCGACGACGACGCCGTCCAGCACCACCCGCGACACCGGGAACTCGTGCGGCACCGGCCTACCGCCGGTGTCGCGCCGGCCCCGGATCATCGCGGCCGCGGTGGCCAGCATCATCAGCGCGAAGCCGGTGAGCAGGACCGCCGCCGGCACGAACGCGGCGAGCCGGCCACCGGCGTACGCGCCGGCCATGCCGGCGACGCCGAAGACCAGGCCGGTCCGCCACCGGACCCGGCCGGCGCGCGCGTGCGGCAGCACACCCACCGCGCTGGTCACCCCGACGACGAGCAGCGAGATGGCGATCGCCTCCTTCGCGGGCAGGCCGGCGACGTAGACCAGCAGCGGCACGGCCAGGATGGACCCGCCGCCGCCGAGCAGGCCGAGGCTGATCCCGATCAGCACGGCCAGCCCGACGGTCAGCGCGAGGCTTCCGGTCACGACCGCCGCCCGGCAGTCGCGCCGTCGCGCAGCTGCCCGACGATGGTGTCCAGGTCGCAGCTGGCGCCCCGGTTGTACGGCAGCTTGCCGAGCAGCATGCCCATGGCGCAGGTGTTGGTGACGGCAGCGAAGGTGAGGCCGGCGCCGATGAAGCCGGCGACCCACTTCAGGCCGGGCACGAACACCGAGGCGAGGACGCTGACCAGCACGATCGAGCCGGCAACCAGGCGGACCTGCCGCTCCAGGTCCCAGCGTGGGGTGCCCCACGTGGTCGGGGCGTCGGCGGCCTGCCAGGCGAGCATGCCGCCGTCCAGCACCTTGAGGTTGGGCAGCCCGGCCCCGGCGAGCGCCTGCTCGGCCTGGGTGGCGCGGGCGCCCGAGCGACAGATCAGCACCACGTCCTCGTCGAGGTGGTTGCGCAGTTCCTCGCGGTGCTCCTTGAGCAGGTCGAGCGGCACGTTGTAGGCGCCGGGGACGTGCGAGGTCCCGAACTCCGCCGGGGTTCGTACGTCGAGCAGGCGGGGGGCCCGACCGGAGCCGATCAGCTCACGCAGGGTGGCGGCGTCGAGGGTGGCGGGGCGGATGTTTCCGGAGGTGCTCATGTTCTCCTCGTTCCGGGGTTGTCGGGGCGACGGGGCGAGGCCCGGCCGCCGCCCGGTCGGCGGCGGCCGGGCGGCGGTCACCAGCGGGGAAAGCCCTGCTCGGCCATGGCGACGCCGGCCGCTTCGGCCTCGCCGAACGTGTCGTCGATGACCACGACGTCGCGGCCCACGTTCGCCAGCAGCGAGGCGGCGGCGGTGGCCCGGTAGCCGGAGCCGCAGTGCACCCACACGGTGCCGGCGGGCACGTCGGCGAGGCGCTTCGGCAGGTCGGGCAGCGGGATGTGCACCGCCCCGTCGATGTGGCCGGAGGTCCACTCGTTGGTCATCCGCACGTCGAGGACGACGTCCGGTGCGGGCAGCCCGGCGGGCGTCGTCCCGGCCCGCGCCGCGGCCAGCGCGGCGAAGTCGGCCATCCGCAGCTCCCGCAGGTGCTCGCGGTCGGCCGCCCACTGCGCAGTCTCGCCGGTGGCCTGGGCGGCGGGCCGGTCGATGCCGATGCGCACCAGTTCGCGTTGGGCGTCGGCGACCTGTTCGGGCGTCTCGGCCAGCAGGGTGATCGGCATATTCCAGTCGATGAGCCAACCGAGCCAGGTGGACATCGGGCCGTCGAGCCCGAGGCTGACCGTGCCGGCCAGGTGCGATGCGGCGTACGCCTTGCGGTGGCGCAGGTCGACCACCCACTCGCCGGCGGCGATCCGCTCGCGCAGCTCAGCGGCGTCGGCGCGGGCGACCGGGGTGAGGTCGACCGGTGCCGGCCCGGCGGCGTTGGCCACACCCATGTGGGCGTAGTAGGCCGGGTAGGCGTCCAATCCGGCGAGGGTCTCGGTCACGAAGTCGTCGGCGGCCAGCCGGAGTACGGGGTTGGCCTGCCGCTCCCGCCCGATCGTCGACTCGGGGGCGTCGGCCTGGCTGGCCGAGCAGAAGCTGCCGAAGCCGTGGGTCGGCCAGACCTGAGCGCCGTCCGGCAGGAGGTCGGCGAGTCGCCGGGCGGAGGCGTGCTGCCGGTGGGCGAGGTCGTGGGCGTGCTGCTTGCCGAGCAGGTCGGTCCGCCCGGTGGTGCCGAACAGCAGCGAGCCACCGGTGAAGACGCCGGCCGGTCGCCAGCCGCCGGCTGCGGCTTCGTCCAGGACGTACGACAGGTGGTGGAAGGTGTGCCCCGGTGTGGCGACCACCCGCAGGCGCAGCGAGTCGGAGACGGGAACGGTGTCGCCGTCCGAGACCGCGACGCGCCCGAAGTCGACCTCGTCGGCCGCCGCCAGCAAATAGTGGGCGCCGGTGATCCGGGCCAGCTGCAGCCCACCGGAGACGTAGTCGTTGTGGATGTGCGTCTCCACCACATGGGTGATCCGGACGCCCCGCCGGCCGGCGAGGTGGAGGACCCGGTCGATGTCGCGCTGCGGGTCGACCACGACAGCTACCTGGCCGTCGTCGGCCAGGTAGCTGCGGTCGCCGAGTGACGACGTCACGATGACGGACACCTGCACGGTCATGGGAGCTCCTTCGATCTCGACTGATACCCCCGGGGGTATGTGGTGAACAGACGTCCGCCTGGGTCGATGTCACGCGCGCGGACTACCCGTTCGCGGCGCGGTCACGCCACGAACGGTCGGGTCGTCAGGGGGTCAGGACAGGGCGAGGAACAGCTTCTCCAGCTCGTCCTCGGTCATCTCCGGCTGCTCGCCGCGCTCGCGCGCCAGGTTGCAGTGCCGCATGCCGGAGGCGATCAGCTTGTAACCGGCCCGGTCCACCGCCTTCGAGACGGCGGCCAGCTGGGTCAGGGTCTCCCGGCAGTCCTGCCCGGTCTCGATCATCTCGATCACGGCGTTCAACTGGCCGCGCGCCCGCTTCAACCGGGTCAGCGCGTCCGCCGTCATCTCGGGTCGCAACTTCACCTCGTCACCTCCACGACCGAGCATACCCCCAGGGGTATCGAACCGCCACCTCGGCGACGCAGGGTCCTCGGGACATCGACGCAACGCTTATCCTGTGCGCCGAGCCCGCCACCGGAGGGGATCCCATGCCGTCGCGGCAGGACCAGCTGCACTCGTACCAGTTCACCGTCCAACGGGCGGTCGCCGCCCTGGTGATGCGGGAGACCGACCCCGCGCAGTCGCCGTTCCGGCGGTTGGCGGGAGCGGGGCTGGCCAGCGTGCTGGTGGCGGTGATCGCCCTGGGCGGTTTCGCCCTGTACGGGTTGTTCGCCGGGGGCGGGAGCAAGTGGCGTGACGAGGCCGCGGTGATCGTGGAGAAGGAGTCCGGCGCCCGGTTCGTCTACCGCGACCAGCGGCTGCACCCGGTCCTCAACTACGCGTCGGCCCTGCTCATCATCGGGGCCGAACGGCCCAAGACGGTGCTGGTGTCCCGCCGGTCCATCGCCGGGGTGCCGCGCGGCCTTCCGCTGGGCATCGCCGACGCGCCCGACTCCCTACCCGCCCCGAACGGGCTGTCGACCGCGCCGTGGACGGTCTGTTCCGTGACCGGCCCCGACGGCGACCGGCCGGAACCCCGCTCCGCGCTCCTGATCGGCGTGGACGCCCCGGGTGGCCGGCCGCTGGGCGACGAGGGCCTGCTCCTGCGCCACCCCGACGGCGGGCTGCATCTGGTCTGGCAGCAGCGGCGGCACGCGATCCGCGACCCCGACCGGGTGCTCGCCGCGCTCGCGGCCACCCGGGCCCGGGCGGTCCCGGTGGCGCCGGCCCTGCTGCACTCGCTGACCGCCGGCGTCGACCTGACCCCACCGGCCCTGCCCGGTGAGGGGCGGCCCTCGGCGCGGGTCCCCGGCGCCCGCATCGGCGACGTCTACCTGGTCCGCAACTCCGGCGGTGGCCGGCAGTACGCGGTCGCGCTCCGCGACGGTCTCGCCGGCATCACCGAGTTGCAGGCCAGCCTGCTGCTGGCGAGCACCGGCCAGGGCGAGCCGGAGCCGATCACCCTGGGGCGGTTCGCCGCCCTGCCCAAGGTGCCCGACCTGACCCCGGCCGGGCCGACGGCCCCGCCGGCCGTACCGCCCCGGTTGGCCGCTCCCGACGGCGGGCTCTGCACGCGTGTCGGCGAGGACGGCGCGGTGTCCGACGTCCGGTACGGGGTCCGGCTGCCGGACCTGGGCACCGCCCTCCGCTCCGGGCCCGCCCCGGCGGAGGGCGGCGTGGTCGCCGACCACGTCGTCGTGGACCCCGGCCGGGGCGCGGTGGTCGAGGCGGTCGCCGCGCCCGGGGCGTCCGGGGGCGCGATCTGCGTGGTCACCGACCTCGGCCGGCGGTACGTGCTGGCCGGCGCCGAGGTGCTCGGGATGCTCGGCTACCGCAACGTGCGTCCGCTCCGCCTGCCGGCGAGCCTGGTCAGCCTGGTGCCCCCGGGCGCCACGCTGGACCCGGCCGCCGCCCGGGTGGTCGCCGCCCCGGCCTGACGGGCCGGGTGGAGCCGGATCTCCGGGGCGTTCTCAGCCGGCCGGGCGGCGGAGGATGGTGACCGCGAAGTCGCTCTCCTCCCGCCAGGGGCGCAGGTCCCAGGTGGCGAAGCGGTGCTCGCGGCGCAGCCCGGCGGCGGTCGCGTCGTCGTCGAAATCGGCCAGCCGGTAGCCCCGGTCGAGGCCGAAGCCGACCGCCACCACACCGTCCGGTCGCAGGTGCGCCGCGATCCGCCGGAGCACCGCCGGCTCGGTGCCGGGCGCGACGAAGGCCATCACGTTGCCGGCGACCACGGCCGCGTCGAACGGCTCCGGCTCCCCGGCGGCGGTCAGGTCGAGGTCGGCCAGGTCGGCGACGAGCCACCGGGGGCCGGGGTGGTCCGCCCGGGCCGCCTCGACCAGGGCCGGGTCGGCGTCGACGCCGATCACGGTGTGGCCGCGCGCGGCCAGCGCGGCGCCCACCCGGCCGGTGCCGCAGCCGGCGTCGAGGATCCGGGAGCCGGGCGGCACCAGGGTGTCGACCAGTCGGGCCTCCCCGGCGAGGTCCACGCCCTCCGCGGCGAGTCGGCGGAACCGGTCGATGTACCACTGCGAGTGCTCCGGGCCGGTCTCGGTCATCCAGCGCGTCGGCTTCCCCATGCCGCCACGTTAACGGCTCCCCGGCGGCACCCACCCCGCGGTCAGCCCTTCTCCGCGCCGCTGGTCAGGCCCTCGGTGAGCAGCCGTTCGCTGGCGAAGAAGATAATCACGATGGGCAGGGTGAGGATGACCGAGCCGGCCATGAGCACGGTCTTGGGGACCTCCACCCCGTCGGCGAGCTGCGCCAGCCCGAGCGACACCGTCCACCGGTCGGGCTTGTCGACGAGGAAGAGCAGGGCGAAGAGGAACTCGTTCCAGGCGATCATGAAGTCGTAGAGCGCGACCGCCATGATCGACGGAGCGGCGAGGGGAAGGCTGATCCGCCGGATGATGCCGAGCCGTCCCGCACCGTCGAGGGCGGCGGACTCCTCCAGGCTCACCGGGATGGTCTCGAAGTAGTTCTTCAACATGTAGACCGAGACCGGCAGCGTCTGCGAGATGTAGACCAGGATCAGCCCGAGCAGCGAGCCGCGCAGCCCGGCCCGGGTGAAGACCACGAACAGCGGGATGGCGATGACGATCGACGGGAACAGGTAGACCGCCAGGAACAGGAAGTGGACCTGCCGGCGGCCGAAGAACCGCAGCCGGGAGACGGCGTACGCGCCCGGGATCGCCACCAGCAGGGTGAGCAGGGTCGCCGCGACGGCGACCAGCCCGCTGTTGCGCATGAACGTGAGGAAGCCCTGGCCGCCGTCCTCGGCGGCCTTCAACACCTCGGTGTACGTGGTGACGGTCAGCTCGCCCAGCCCCACCATCAGCGAGCCGGGGTCGAGCAGGAGGCGCTCGATGGGGCGTACCGAGAGCACCAGCATGTAGTAGAAGGGGAAGGCCGTGACCAGCAGGAACAGCGCGATCACGAGCCGGCGCAGCCAGCGCAGGCTCACCGTCTCGATCCGGTCCCGGTCCATCAGTCGGCCCTCCGTCCGCCAAAGAAGCGCAGGTAGACGACGACGAACAGGATGAGCACGACGGCCAACACCACCGCCTGCGCGGCGGCGGCGCCGATGTCGGTACGCGCGGTCAGGAACTCGTAGACCCGGACGCTGACCACCTCGGTGCCGGCCGCGCCCCCGGTGAGCAGGTAGACGTCGTCGAACTTGTTGAACGTCATGATGAAGCGCAGCACGCCCAGCAGGGCGATCACCGGGAGCAGTTGCGGCAGCAGGATGTGCCGGAACCGCTGGGTCGGCGTGGCCCCGTCGACGAGCGCCGCCTCCTCCAGCTCACCGGGCACCGCCTGGAGCCGGGCGAGCAGGAACAGGAACGCGAAGGGAAAGTACCGCCACGCCTCGAACGCGATGACGGTGGCCAGCGCGGTCGACTCCTGGGACAGGAACGGGACCGGCGCGTCCCAGCCGAGGAACCGCTGCCCCCAGTTGTTGACGATGCCGAGCTGCGGGTCGAGCATCACCTGCCAGACGAAGGTCACCGCGACCACCGGTGCCACGTACGGCAGCAGCATCGAGGCGCGGACCAGGGTGCGGCCCCGGAACGGCCGGCGCACCACCAGCGCCGAGACGAGGCCGAGCACGATCGAGCCGGCTGTGCTGCCCAGGCTGTAGACCAGCGTGGTCCAGAGCGTGTCGGCGAATCCGGGGGTGTTGAGCACGCGTTCGACGTTGGCGAGGGTGAACTCGCCGAACAGGCCGGTGCGGCGCAGCGTGGCCAGGCGTACCCGCTGGAAGGCCAGGACCACCGTCCAGACGATCGGGATGCCGATCACCGCGACCACGACGAGCACGGTGGGCGCGACCAGCGCGAGCCCGGCGCGGGACTCGCGCTGCCGGAGCGTGACCGGCCCCCGGCGGCGGGCCGGGACCGGCCGCTCCCGGGTGGGGGAGCGGCCGGTGTCCGGTGCCGCGGTCGTCAATTGACGCCCGCCTTGATGGCCTCCACGTCCTGCTGCGCCCGCCCGGCCGCCGCGGCGGCGTCGGACTTCCCGGAGACGACGTCGGCGAGTGCCTTCGGCACGGGCAGTTCCCCGAGGATCGCGCCGACCAGCTTGCCCTGGCCCTGGGTGAGGCCCCACCGCTGGAACGTGTCCGGGCTGCGGCGCAGGGTGGCGAGCACCTCCTCGCCGTAGACCTCGGCGAGCGGCTTCTTCGCGTCGACCCCGGCCTGGCTGGTGTTCCAGGCGGTGAGGAACTTCTCCGGCTCCGCCGCGGTGCCCTTGCGCACCGGGAAGCGCCCCTCCGGGGACATCCCGAACCAGCGGGGGTAGGCGTCGTCCAGCATGTGCTCCACGAAGGACTTCGCCGGGTCGTCGGCGGCGCCGTCGAGCACCGCCCAGGAGGTGATCTCGCCGTACTGCGCCGGCTCGGCGCCGTTCGGGCCCTTGATGGCGGTGACGAAGCCGCTGCTCTTCGCGAGGAACGTCGGGTCGGAGGCGCACTGCGGGCAGGTCGGCCGGGCGTCGTTCCGCAGGCCGGCCAGCTCGTCGAGGATGAACGGCGACCAGATCAGCATGGCCGCCCTGCCGGCGAAGTACGTGGCGCGGGTGGTGTCCACGTCCTGCGCGCCCTTGACCGAGTGGTTCCGCATCAGGTCGCCGTAGAAGCGGAACGCCTCCACGCACTCCGGGGTGTTCAGCTTCACCGCGCCGGAGTCGTCGGTGAGTTGGCAGTTGTTGGCCAGTGCGAGGTGCTCGAAGGTCTGCTGGGTGAAGACGTCGCCGGGGGCGGTCGCGGCGGTGATGCCGGCGACCCCGCCGGTGTTCAGCTTCGCCGCCGCGGCGGCGATCTTCTCGTACGTGTCGGGGACAGGCAGGCCGGCGGCGTCGAAGAGGTCCTTGCGGTAGACCAGCAACTGGCCCCAGCCGTCGCTGGGCACGGCGAGCTGCCGGCTGTCCTCGGAGGTCAGTTCCAGGGCGCGGGGCGAGAAGGTGTCCCGCCCGAGCTTGTCGACGACCTCCTTGTTCGCGTCCGCGTGCAGCAGTTCGTTGCCGGCGAGGGTCCGTACGCCGGCCAGCGACACCGACCCGACCACGTCGGGCAGCTCCCCGGCGGCGGCGCTGGAGGCGATCAGTGCGGGGAACTGGTCCTCGTTGACGGTGACGAGCTCGACGGTGATCCCGGTCTGCTCGGTGAAGTCGGCGACGATCGCCTTGGTGGCGGTGACCCGGTCGGCCACGTCCTCCAGGCTCCACACGGTGATCTTCCTGCTGTCCGTTTCGGACTCGTTGTCGCCGCAGGACAGCAGGCTGGCCCCGGCGAGTGCCATGATCAGGGTGGCGGCGAGTGTCCGCATCGGAGGTGCTGGCATCGGTGGCACTCCTCTCGAAGGGTACATGACGGATTCAACCCCTTCGATTGATCAATGACAAGACATATAACGAAATTTTGCCTACGATGGAACCCAGTGCTACCGGGATGTGACTCATGGTCAACTGGGTTGTCTCTCTGGCCGGGCCGCGACAGATCAGCCTCCAGCCCTGCCCCCCGGATCCGCTCGGTCCCGGTCAGGTGCGCGTCCGCACCTGCTACTCCGGCATCTCCGCCGGCACCGAGCTCACCCTCTACCGCGGCAGCAATCCGCGCCTGAGCAAGGACTGGGACGACGTCACGCGGATGTTCGTCCCCCGGCAGGCCGTCGTGCCGTATCCGCTGGTGGGCTTCGGCTACGAGGAGGTCGGCGAGATCGTCGAGGTGGCCGCCGACGTGGCCGGCCGGCAGCCCGGACAGGTGGTCTGGGGCATCTGGGGACACCGGGCGGAGGCGGTCGTGCCCGCCGACACCGTGCAGCCGCTGCCGGCCGGGCTCGACCCCCTCGCCGCCGTCTTCGCCCGCCCCGGCGCGATCGCGCTCACCGCCGTCCTGGCCGGCGACCTGCACCTGGGGGACTGGGTGGGCGTCTTCGGGCAGGGCGTCATCGGCCTGCTCGCCACCCGGCTCGCCGTGCTCTCCGGTGCCCGGGTGGTGGCGGTGGACCGGATGCCGTCCCGCCTGGGGCACGCCACCCGTCTCGGTGCCCGGCTCGCCGTGGACGCCACCGCCGACTCCGCCGCCGCCGTCCTCCGGCGGGCCACCGGCGGGCGCGGCGCGGACGTCTGCCTCGAACTGTCCGGGGCGTACCCGGCGCTGCACGAGGCCATCCGCGCCACCACCCACGCCGGCCGCGTCGTGGCCGCCGGCTTCTACCAGGGGCAGGCCGACGCGCTCGGCCTGGGGGAGGAGTTCCACCACAACCGCATCCAGTTGGTGGCGGCCCAGGTCTCCGGGCCGACGCCGGCGCCCGGCATGGCCGGCCGGTGGACCGGTGCGCGGGTCACCCAGACGTTCATGGACCTGGTGGCCGAGGGCAGCGTCGATCCGCTGCCGCTGGTGAGCCACGTCGTCGACGCGAGCGCGGTGGCCGACGCGCTCGCGCTGCTCGACCGCGGTGACGGTGACGTCCTCCAAGTAGTTCTGAGGTTCCGACCATGACGACGATCCCACTGGCCTGCCAGGAGCAGCTCCTGCCGGGCGACGACCTGATCCGCAAGTACACGCTCGCCACCGCACTCGGCTACCACGGCATCGAGCTGCGCGGGCGCGGCGACCTCGCCTTTGTCCGGCGGCTGCCCGAGCTCCGCCGGGCCCGCGCGGCCGGCGTGGTCATGCCCACCGTGTGCGTGGAGATGGACCACTTCATCGGCGACTTCGACCCCGGGCGATCCCGCGACGCCGTCCGCAACCTCCGGTCGCAGCTGTCGGTGATCGCTGAGCTGGGCGGCGTCGGGGCGATGACACCGGCCGCGTGGGGGATGTTCTCCCGCCGGCTGCCGCCGTTCGAGCCGCCCCGGTCCCCGGCCGGCGACCGGCAGGTGCTCCTCGACGCCCTGGGCGAGCTGGGCGAGCACGCCCGCGCCGAAGGCGTCACCCTCTTCCTGGAGCCGCTCAACCGGTACGAGGACCACATGGTCAACCGGCTCGACGAGGCCGTCGCCCTCTGCGCCGCCGTCGGGCTGCCCTCGGTGCGCGTGGTCGCCGACACCTTCCACATGAACATCGAGGAGGACGACGTCCACGCGGCGCTGCGCGCCGCCGCGCCGTACCTGGGGCACGTGCAGGTCAGCGACTCCAACCGGTGCCAGCCCGGCGCGGGCCACCTGGACTGGCCGGCGCTGCTGCGGACCCTGCTCGAGATCGGCTACCCCGGCTGGCTGGCGCTGGAGTGCCGGCTGCGCGGCGACCCGGTCCGCGCGCTGCAACAGGCCGCGACGGTGCTGCGGCTGGCCCAGCCGAAACGAGCGGCGGCGTGAGCGCCGGCACGCCGGGCGGTGTGGTCGCGGGGCCCGGCGCGGTGCGCAACGACGCCCCGGCGGGACCCGTCACCGCCGACCCGGCCGACCTTCGGGCGCTGGCCGTGGCGACCCTCGACGGCAACTGGGAGCACGACCACACCGTGCCGTCGCGCACCCTCTACCCGCACCAGTGGAGCTGGGACTCGGCGTTCATCGCGATCGGCTGGGCCCACGTCCGCCCGGCCCGCGCCTGGCGGGAGCTGGCCAGCCTGTTCCGGGCCCAGTGGGCCGACGGCCGGGTGCCGCACATCGTGTTCAACCCGTCCGTGCGGGTCGGGGCGTACTTCCCCGGGCCGGACCACTGGGCCTCGGCGCTCGCCGAGGGCGCGCCGGCCGCCGCCACCTCCGGCCTGATCCAGCCGCCGGTGCACGCGCTCGCCGCCTGGCTCGCGTACCGGCGGGACCGGTCCGAGGCGGCGCGGGCGGCGCTGGCCCGGCTCTACCCGCGGCTGGTGGCGCAGCAGCGGTACCTGGCCGCGCGCCGGGACGTCGGGGGCGGGGGGCTGGCCTGCATCGTGCACCCGTGGGAGTCCGGTCTGGACAACAGCCCGGCCTGGGACGCCCCGATGGCGGCGGTACGCGTCGACGCGGCCCTCATGCGCGCGTACCGCCGGCACGACACCACGCACGCCGACGCCGCGCACCGCCCCACGGACCTGGACTACGCGCGCTACATCGCGATCGTCGCGTCCTACCGCGCGCTGCGGTACCGCGACGACGACCTCGCCGACCGGCATCCGTTCCTGGTGGAGTGTCCGCTGCTCAACGCGGCGATGGGCGGCGCGGAGCAGGCCCTGGCCCGGATCGCGGCGGTCGTCGGCGCCGACCCGGGCCCCCACCGGGACCGCGCGACCGCGATCACCGAGGCCCTCGTCCGCCGGCTGTACGACCCGACCACCGGCCTGTTCCACCCCCGTGACCTGCGCACGGGCCGCCTGGTCCCGGCGCGGACGGCGCTCGGCCTGATGCCGCTGGGCCTGCCCGACCTGCCGGCCCGGGCGGCGGCGAGCGTCATCGCCGAGGCGTGCTCGGCCCGGTTCGGGCTCGCGCCCCGGATGGAGCGGCCGCTGCCCAGCCACGACCGCACCGCGCCGGACTTCGAGCCGCTGCGGTACTGGCGCGGCCCGAGCTGGTTGAACCTCGCCTGGCTGCTGCGCCGGGGGCTGCGCGCACACGGACGGCCCGACCTGGCCGCCGGCCTGCGCCGGTCGATGATCGGGCTGGTGGCGCGGTCGGGCTGCCACGAGTACTTCCATCCGGACACCGGCGCGGGCCTCGGCTCGCCGGCGTTCGGCTGGACCGCCGCCCTCCTGCTCGACGTCCTGGCCGACGGGTAGGGCCCGCCGGCCCCGCTGCCGGGCACACCGGCGGGCGCGGTCCCGTCGGTTTGTGCGGTCGCGCGGCGGGTAAGCGCGGCCGTGCGGTTTCCCCTCTTCGTCGACGCGGTGTCCCGCCGCGCGGGCCTGCCCACCGAGCAGGCCGCCACCGTCGCCCGCGCGGTGCTCCAGACGATGGTGGAACGGATGACCGGTGGGGAGGCCGCCGACCTGGCGGGACACCTGCCGGACGACGCGGGCGACTACCTCGCCGAGCCGGGCACGAGTCCCGCCGGCGATCGGCCGCCGGCCATCGGCCCGGTGGAGTTCCTGCGCCGGGTGGGGGAGCGCGCCGGGGTGGACGACGAGACCGCCCGGACCGGCACGGCGGCCGTCTTCGCCACCCTGCGCGACGCCGTGACGGTCGACGAGTTCCGGGCCATGGTGGCCCAGCTTCCCCGCGACTTCGACGGCATGACGCAGCCGATCCCGCGCTCGCCGGACTGGTGACCCCGGGGCCGCGCGGCGACCCCCGCACGCCGTCCCGGCCCCGTCGCCACCACGCTGACCAGCGGCTACCAGGTGTCCGGCGGGTCGGCCGCGTCGGCCTCGGGCAGGTCCTCCGGCTCGGCGACCCAGGCGGAGAAGACCGGCAGGCCGTGCCACGGGCCGGGCGTGCCGGACCGCTCGTCGGTGGCGACGGCGACCGCCGCGTACGGGTGGCCGAAGCGCAGCTCGGCGGTGCGCCGTACCGCCTCCGGCGGCAGGGCGACCGTCATGGCGAACCCGGTGACCGCGGCGGCCTCGAACCCGTAGCGGCCGTACCGGGCGGCGGCTGCCTGGGCCGCCTCGAAGCCGAGGTCGGGCCGGGCCAGGAGCGCGCGGAAGGCCTTCGCGGCCGCCGGGAAACCGAGCGCCGACGCGGAAAGGTCGTGGTGGCTCTCGGCCGACCAGCAGGGCAGCACCGCGGCGACCCGCTCCTCCCGGACCGCGAACGTGCGCACCGTCTCCTCCCGCAGCGTCCACAGCGGAGCCTCGCCCAGCGGCAGGTCGTACAGCGAACGCCGGCCGGCCGGCTCGTCGCCGTCGAGCGCGTGGGCGGCCTGCTCGTGGGCTGCGGCGAGGACGTCACCGGGCGGTACGTCGGCCGCCGCGGCCACCGAGACCACCAGCAGTCCCGGTCCGTCCTCGGCGGCAGGGCGTGCGGGTGCGGCGTGCACGATCACGTCCCCGGCCCGGTCGGTGGCCGCGACCCACGCGCGGTGGCCGTGCGCGGGAGTGCGCAGGACTCGCCGCAGCCGGCCGGCCCAGGCGCTGCCCCGGCCGAGCGCCTCCGCTCCGGTCACCTGGAACGGCTCCGCCCAGGACACCCGGGTGGCGAGCGCGCTGGCCAGCACGAGCAGCACCTCCGGCCGGACCTTCAGCGGGAAGCGCTCGATCAGGCCGAGGCTGTGCTCGCGCGCCCAGGCGTCGAGGGTGGCCTGGTCGGGCAGGGGGCCGGTCTGCGTCGACGGTGGCAGGCCGGCCCGCCAGGAGGCCAGGCCGGGGGAGTCGACCCCGCCGGCCTGCCAGAGGCCGGTCGCGGCGCCGACCAGCGGGTGCGGGTCGGCCAGCAGCGTACGGGCGGCGTCGGCGGCGGCCTCCGCGCCCGTGCCGAGCACCTCCTCCAGGTCGGTCCGGGTGGTGCCGGAGGCGGCGGGTGCGATCAGGGCGAGCAGGAGCCAGGCGCCCAGCGGGGAGGCGACGTGGTGGCCGTCGCCGAGGGCGCTGTGCAGCCGTTCGGCGTACCGGGCCACGCAGGCGGGAATGTCGGTCATCGCTCCACTGTGCCCGTGGTCGGCCGTTTCCGTCACGACCAGAGCTCGAACGGCTCGTCGACGCGCTCGCCGGCCAGGAAGCGGGGAAGCAGGTCGGGCAGCCGTCCCGGGTAGAAGCGCGCGTCGCCGGCCGTCACCTCGGCCACCGGCCACCACCGGAAGCCGAAGTAGTCCTCCCGCTCGTACGCGAGCCGGTGCGTCTCGTCGACGTCCGGGCCCGGCACGGCGAGCCGGACCGGGACGACCACCTCGTCCTGGAGGTGCCGGCGGTGGCGGTGCAGGAAGCTGGCCCGCCGACGCCAGGTCGGCGCCCCGACCAGGGCGGGGGCGACGGCTATGCCGGTCTCCTCCCGCAGCTCCCGGACGGCCGTGTCGAGGTACGTCTCGCCGGGGTCCATCCCGCCGCCCGGCAGCTCCCACCAGGTGCCCAGCCGCGGGTGCGCCGGGTCGCGGGTGTGGAACAGCAGCACCCGTCCGTCGACGTCGAGCACCACGAGCCGTACCGCGCGCCGCTCGACGACCGGGTAGTCGTCCGGCAGCCCGGTCACGACGGGGTTCCGGACGGGGAGTGCGGGCGTACGGGGACGGGCATGGTCCCGATCCTGGCCGGTGCCGGCGTGCCCGTCCAGTTCGGTGCGCCGGTGTTCCCTCAGCCGTGCGATGTCCCTCAGCCGTGGGACGGGAGGGGCAGGCGTTAGGCTGCCGGCCGTGGCAGGTCTTCTCCGGAACGTGGCCGCGCGCCTCGGCACCGTCATCCCGTCCCCGCGGCGACCGGGCCCCGCCCCGGCCCAGGTCGCGCGTCGGCGCCAGGTCGCCGCGCTGCAACGTCGCCAGCTCGCGTACGCCCCGGAGCTGGACGGGCACGCCGACCCGGGGGAGATCGTCTGGACCTGGGTGCCGTACGAGGACGACCCTCGCCAGGGCAAGGACCGTCCGGTGCTGGTGGTGGGCCGGCACAGCCGGACGTTGTTCGGGCTGATGCTCTCCAGCCAGGACGACCGCGACGGACAGCGGCACTGGCTGGCCCTCGGGGCGGGTGGTTGGGACCGGTCCGGCCGTCCGAGCTGGCTGCGGCTGGACCGGGTGCTGACCATGCGCGAGGACAGCATCCGTCGCGAGGGGGCGGTGCTCGACCGGGAACGCTTCGACCGGGTGGCCCGGGCGCTGCGCGCCGGCTACGGCTGGCGGTAGGGCATCTCCCAGGCACGTCGGTGCCCCCGGCGGCCGGGCAGGTGACGGAGCGGGCGGGTCAGCGGTCGGTCGCGCCCGCGCCGTCGAGTTGGCGGCGCGGGCGGGCGGACCCGACGCCCTTCGCCCGGTACATCGCCGCGTCGGCCTGGTCCAGCGCCTCGGTCAGCTGGCCCGGACCGGTGACCGGCGCCAGGCCGACCGAGGCCGTCACCCGGATGGTCAGCCCGCGCAGGGGGATCGGCGCGGCGAGGATGTCGCAGAGTCGCCGGGTGGCGTGGTCGATCCACCGCCGGTCCACCCGCGGCGTGGTCAGCAGCCCGGCGAACTCGTCGCCGCCGAGCCGGGCGACCGGATCGCCACCGGCGAAGGCGGCGAACCGCTGGGCGACGCTGACCAGCACCTGGTCTCCGACGGCGTGCCCGTACCGGTCGTTGATCTGCTTGAAGTCGTCGAGGTCGAGGACGACGGCGATGACGGGCCGGCCGGCCGCCCCGGTCAGCACCGCGGCGGCGAGCCGGTGGAAGGCGCGCCGGTTGGGCAGGCCGGTCAGCGGGTCGTGGCTCGCCGCGTGGCGCTCGGCCGCGAGTTCGGCCTGCAGCACGGCGAGCTCGGCTTCGGCTCGGATGGCCCGGCGGTGCAACTGCCAGGACGAGACGAGGGCTCCCGCGGCGCAGATGCCGGACGCGATGGTCAACGGATCCGGCACGAGCCCTCCCGTCACGCCGACGCCCCGGCCCCGCCGGCGGTCACCGACACCCCGTGTTTCCCTGGTGGCAGCCCAGGGTGAGATGACTGTCCGTGAGCGGTTCGGTACCGCACACGTCGGTTATCATGCTCGCTGTCCAATGCGGATGCAATAGCAGATGCACGTGCAGGAAACCCCTCCGTCCATTCGCGACGCCTCCACCGGCCCCGGTGCGAGCCGGTGCGTGAAGAGAAAGACGTACATGCAGCAGCCACCGAACGGCCTCCCCACCAACCAGCTGCCGCCGTTGCGGTGGCAGAAGAGTCGACGGAGCAACCCCAGCGGCAACTGCGTGGAGTTGGCCGAGCTGCCCGGCGGGGCGGGCATCGCGGTCCGCAACTCCCGGCACCCCGACGGGCCGGCCCTCATCTACACGGTGGACGAGATCGCGGCCTTCGTGCTCGGCGCCCGCGACGGCGACTTCGACCACCTGATCCGCTGACCCGCTGTCCCGCGGCCGGGCCGGATTCGCCTCGCTGGAGCCATTCACCTCACTGACCGTCCATGGCATGCTTACACCCCGGTCGGGTTCGATCGCCCGACGGCATGGTGGCGTGCGGAGGGTCGGCAGTGGCGATGGTTCCCGCCGAGGGCGGTCCGGCGACCGGCCCCACCGTCCTGCGCATGCTGCTCGGCGCGCAGTTGCGCCGGCTGCGCGAGTCCAGCGGAGTGACCCGCGAGGGCGCCGGCTGGGAGATCCGCGCCTCGGAGTCGAAGATCAGCCGGATGGAGCTCGGGCGGGTCGGCTTCAAGGAGCGGGACGTCGCCGACCTGCTCACCCTCTACGGGGTCGCCGAGCCGCAGGAGCGGGAGGCGCTGCTCAAGCTCGCCCGGGACGCGAACAGCCCCGGCTGGTGGCACCGGTACGGCGACGTGCTGCCGTCGTGGTTCCAGGCGTACCTGGGGTTGGAGGCCGCCGCGTCCCTGATCCGGACGTACGAGGTCCAGTTCGTGCCCGGCCTGTTGCAGACGCCAGCGTACGCGCGGGCCGTGGTGCTCCTCGGCCACGGCCGCGCCACGCCGGCGGAGATCGACCGGCGGGTCGCCCTGCGCATGCAGCGGCAGCGCGTGCTGCGCCGGGAGGACCCGCCCCAGTTGTGGGCGGTCGTGGACGAGGCGGCGTTGCGCCGGCCGATCGGCGGCCCGGGGGTGTTGCGCGACCAGGTGGCGGCACTGATCGAGGCGACCAGGGCGCCGAACGTCCGGCTCCAGATCCTTCCGTTCGCCGCGGGCGGGCACGCCGCCGCCGGAGGCGCGTTCACGATCCTGCGGTTCGGTGCGGACGACCTGCCGGACGTCGTGTACATCGAGCAACTCACCACCGCGCTCTACCTGGACAAACGGGACGACCTCGAGAACTACGCGGCGGCGATGGAACGGCTCCGCGGGGAGGCGGAGCCGCCGGAGCACACGCCGGAGATCCTCGGCCGGATCCTGGACGACCTGCCCGGGCGGTAACTCCCCGGGGCCGCGCGCGGCCGTGGCGCGCCGGTTCGCCCGCATCCCATTGACCGACGCCGACGCTTCCGGCTACTCTCTGGATCGATCCAGTCTGAATCGATCCAGAGGTGACCGGTGAAGCCGACCCTGCAAGCCGTGGCCGACGCGGTGGGGGTGTCCCGCAGCACGGTCTCCAACGCGTACTGCCGGCCCGACCAGCTCTCCTCGGCGCTGCGGGAGCGGATCCTGGCCACCGCCCGGCAGTTGGGCTACCCGGGGCCCAACCCCACCGCCCGCTCGCTTCGACGGGGGTACGTGGGCGCGATCGGCGTCCTCTTCACGTCCCGGCTGTCGTACGCGTTCACCGACCCGTTCGCCGTCCGCTTCCTCGCCGGTCTCGCCGAGGCTGCCGAGCAGGGCGGCACCAGCCTGCTGCTCGTGCCGTTGCCCGACGACCCGGCCGGCGCGCGGGTGGCGGTGGAGAACGCCGCCGTGGACGGGTTCTGCGTCTACTGCGCCGGCCACGAGGGCTGGGCCATCGACGCGATCCGGGGCCGCGGCGTGCCGTACGTGACCACCGCGCCCCCCGACACCGCCGGCCCCGACGACCGCTTCGTCGGAATCGACGAGCGCGCCGCCGCCCGGGAGATCGCCCGGCACGTGGCCCGCCTCGGGCACCGGCGGGTGGCCCTGCTCGGCGACTCGGTGCTGCCCGGTGCACCCGCCGGGCCGCTGCGGCTCGCCGCCGCGACCGAGGTCCCGCATCCGACCACACGGGGACGGCTCGCCGGCTTCGCCGACGCCTTCGCCGAGGTGGGTGTGGCCTGGCCGGAGCTGACCGTGCTCACCGCCCCCGCCAACGACCGCGCCGCCGCCGCGGCCGCCGTCGCCGCCCTGCGTACCGCCGACCGGTCGCCCACGGCGGTGCTGGCCTGCTCCGACGTCCTCGCCCTCGGCGCGCGCGACGCGCTGGCCGGCGGCCCGCCGGTCTCGGTCACGGGGTTCGACGACGTCCCCGAGGCGGCCGCCGCCGGGCTGACCACCGTGCGGCAGCCCGCCGAGGAGAAGGGCCGCATCGCCGCCCGCCTGCTGCTCGACCCGCCCGCGGAACCCGGGGCCCGGCAGGTCCTGCTGCCCACCACACTCGTCGTCCGGTCGTCCACCGGACCCGTCCCGAGGAGCTGACCCCATGGACCAGCCCACCGGTTTCGTTCTCGCCGTCGACGCGGTGACGCGGCACGTCACCTCCGCCCGACCGGACGCGCCGATCCGCCCCGAACCGCCGCGCACCCCACGGCTCGCCTCCACCCGTCGGGCCGCCGCAGCCACCCTGCGCCGGCTCGCCGACCGCATCCAGCCCGCCCCGGTGCCCGCTCCGCCCCGTTGCTCCTGAACCGGCGTTTTGCGACCAGCGGAAGTTGGTGCTTCGGGCATGATCCGGTCACCACGGTCGGTACCGGGCGTGGCTCTCTGCGTAGTCGGTGGTCCTACCCGCCGTCGGGCAGGCAGACTGGAGACCTATGTCGCCGTTCACGCCAAGCCTCCGGCTGCACGACCGGTACGTCCTACGCGAGCGCATCGGCCGCGGCGGGATGTCCGAGGTGTGGCGCGCCCACGACGAGGTGCTGCACCGGCCGGTGGCGGTGAAGGCCCTCGCCGGCGAGCTGGCCGCCGACCCCCAGCTCCGGGCCACCATCCAGCGCGAGGCCCGCGCGGCCGCCCGGCTGAGCCACCCGCACGTGACCCAGGTGTACGACTACGGCGAGGCGTCCCTCGCCGGTGGCGCCGTCGTGCCGTACCTGGTGATGGAGCTGGTGGACGGGCACAACCTCGCCGACCGGCTGGCCGCCGGCCCGCTGCCCTGGCCCGAGGCGGTCCGGATGGCCGCGCAGGTCGCCGCGGCGCTCGCCGACGCCCACCGGATCGGCGTCGTGCACCGCGACATCAAACCCGGCAACGTCATGCTCACCGCCACCGGCGCGAAGGTGCTCGACTTCGGCATCGCCGCCCTGGCCGGCCCCGACCACCCCCTGGCCGGGCAGACCGGTGAGCTGCTGATGGGCACGCCCGCGTACTTCGCCCCGGAGCGGATGCGGCCCGGCCCGCCGAACCCGGCCAGCGACGTGTACGCCCTCGGCGCGCTGCTCTACCGCACGCTCACCGGCCGGGCGCACCTGCGCGTGGACAGCTGGGAGGACGCGGTCGACGTGCACGCCCGTGGCGCCACCGTGCCACCACCGGCCGTACCCGGGCTACCGGCCGACGTCGCGCGGCTCACGCTCGCCTGCCTCGCCGCCGATCCGGCCCGCCGGCCCACCGCCGCGCAGCTCGCCGCCCACCTGCGTGCCACGCGACCCGCCGCCCCACCCGCGAACCCGCCGACCGCGATCCTGCCGTCCGTCGCCGCGTCGACGCCCGCCCACGCGCCGACGCTGGTCGACCGGCGCCCGGCCACCCCCGACGGTGCCGGGCCACGGCCGCCCGCCCCGACCCGGGCACCCGCCCGACGGTCGGACCGGCCGGTCGCCGCCCTGGTGGCCGCGGGTCTCGCCCTGGTCGTCGCGACCGTCGCCGTGCTGGTCCTCGGCGACCGGGGCGACCAGGCCCCGACCGCCGGACGGTCCGTGCCGGTCGAGGCGCCGAGCAGCTCGCCCGCGCCGAGACCCAGCAGCGCCGCGCCCACCACCGCCGGACCGGCGCCGGTCAACCTGCGCGAGGTGGCCGCCGAGTTCGCCGCGGTGCTCGCGCTGGCGGTCGCCCAGGGCGACGTCGACCGCAAGACCGCCGAGCAGCTGGGCAGGGACCTCGTCGAGCTGGGCGGCCGGTCGCGGGACCGGGCCGAGCGGGTCGAGAAGCTGCGCGAGCGCCTCGACAAGGCCGTCGAGGACGGCAAGCTCGACCCGACGGTGGCCGCCCAGCTCGACGCCCTGCTCGCCGACACCGGCGGCACCCGGCGCGACGGTTGACGGTGAGCCGGGCGCCGGCCCGGGTGGGTGGGGTCGAGGACGGGCGCGTCCAGGTGGTAGCCGGTCAGGGACAACTCGGGAAGACCACGCCCCGGGCATTCGGGCGGCTCCTCTCCCGGGGCTCCGCAGGATAATCGGGTCGCGCCGAAGTGGGGCCGCCCGCTCGGCCGGCTCTCAGGATGGGTTCGTAGCGTGTAGCTCATGTCTGGAACCGCGCACGCCCTGCTCGCCGCCGGCACCGCCACCGGGGAGGCCGCACCACCCCAGGACGGCCTCGTCGGGTACGTCACCGGCCTGGTGGAACGGCTCGGAGGGCCCGGCGCGGGTCTGGCCGTGGCCCTGGAGAACCTCTTCCCGCCGATTCCCAGCGAGGTGATCCTGCCGCTCGCCGGGTTCGTCGCCGGGCAGGGCCGGATGAGCCTGGTCAGCGCGATCTTCTGGACGACGCTCGGCTCGCTGCTCGGCGCGCTGGCCCTGTACTACATCGGGGCCGCGCTCGGGCGGGAGCGGATGCGGGCCATCGCCGCCCGGCTGCCGCTGGTGAAGCTGAGTGACGTGGACCGCACCGAGGAGTGGTTCCTCCGGCACGGCGTGAAGGCGGTGTTCTTCGGGCGGATGATCCCGATCTTCCGCAGCATGATCTCCATCCCGGCGGGCGTGGAACGGATGCCGATCCTGACCTTCGCCGTCTACACCACGCTGGGCAGCCTGATCTGGAACACCACGTTCGTCATGGCTGGCTACCTGCTCGGGGACAACTGGCATCTCGTCGAGGGGTACGCCGGCGCCCTTCAGAAGGTCGTCATCGTCGCCTGTGCGGTGGGGCTCGTCTGGTTCGTCGTCACGCGAGTGCGCCGGTCGCGTACGGCCGGTGGTGTGCTGCCGAACGGGCCCGAGGACGAGTTCCCCTCGTCCGTCCCGCCCGCCGACGGCGTACCCGACCCGCACGGCCGCGGCACGCTGTACCGCAGTTCGTGGTCGCAGGGGCAGGACGTCGGATAGGCGACTTGTCGTTGGTTGCGGTGGGGGTGTGGCCCGCCGGTGCTGCCTGCTCGGCCCTGTTCCGGGGCGAGATCTTGGAAGGGTATGGCCCCTGGAGGGGCCGAATTCTTCCCTGATCTCGATGCGTCACCTGCACCTTGTGGAATGTATATCCGGAATCGGTGTCACGTGGTGGCCTGATTGTCGGGTTTGGGGGTGTGATGGGCGGCATCGTGGGGGTGGAATGGTGGCGGGGACGGGGTCGTTACATCACCTGGACGATCGAGCAGCGCCCGCCTTGATGGCAGGGCGAGCGGCCCCGGAATGATGGCGGCCGCCCGGTCGTTACATCTGGTCCCGGCCCCACGAGAGCGCCGCCCACCCCGCAGGGTGTGGCCTGCGGATCCCCCGGGTTGCCGGTTCCTGGATTACCCCGTCGAGCAGGTCCACCCCCTGGGCCCTGGACGGGATCCCCCGATGTCTTTCGAGTGCCTGAGTGGTGCTCGCACCCCGCCGTGATCCCCCTCGTGGTGGTGGTGTCGATCCCCCGAATGGAGCTTGGTCATGAACACGATGCTGCGTAAGAGCGTTCTGGGTGTTGCTGGTCTGGCGTTCGCCACCGGTGTGTTCGCCGGTCCCGCCACCGCTCACGCCGCCCCCGTGGTGGAGTCGAGGCCGGTCGCCGCCACGGTGCTGGCCGACAAGGCGGACAAGGGCACGCTGATCCCGCA